>JAKSBM010000122.1 GCA_022361135.1 Desulfobacterales bacterium
CTATTTCGGCGGCATGGTGGACATGGTGGTCTCCTTTATCATCACCGTGCGCCTGGCCCTGCCCGCGGTCCTTGTGGCCGTGGCTGTGGTGGCCCTTATCGGCGGCTCCATGCAGGTGGTGATCCTGGTGCTGGGGTGTCTCATCTGGGACCGGTTCGCCGTGGTCCTGCGGGCCACCACCCAGCAGATCCGTGCCATGGATTATGTCCAGGCCGCCCGGGCGGCGGGCTGTTCCGTCCCCTGGATCCTGATCCGGGAAATCATGCCCAATCTTTTAAATTCCATTGTCATCGTGGCCACCCTGGAGATCGGCCGGGCCATCCTGCTGGAGGCGGCCCTCTCCTTTCTGGGCATGGGGGTTCAACCGCCAACACCCTCCTGGGGGCTGATGATATCCGAAGGAAAAGATCTCATGCTCTTTGATCCCTATCTGGTCACCATTCCCGGTGTGGCCCTGTTTTTCATGGTCCTGGGGATGAATCTCTTTGGCGACGGCCTCAGGGATGTGACCTCGCCGGAGGGCCGCTCATGAATGCCTTGTTGGAAGTGAAAAATCTGTACGTGGACCTGGATCTGCCCGCCGGAGTACTCCATGCGGTGCGGGATGTGAGTTTCACCGTGGAGGCGGGAAAAACCTTGAGTCTGGTGGGGGAATCGGGCTGCGGCAAGTCCATGACCGCCATGGCCGTCATGGGGCTTCTCCCTCCTTCGGCCAGTTTCCGGGCCCGGGCCGTTAATTTTAAAGGAGAGAGTCTCCTGGGCCTGTCCCAGAACCAGCTGTCCCGCTACCGGGGCGGGGACATGGCCATGATTTTCCAGGAGCCCATGACCTCCCTTGATCCCTGCTACACCATTGGAAATCAGCTCACCGAAGCCCTCACCGCCCACCAGAAGGTGTCGGCCAAGGAAGCCCGGGACCGGGCGGTCTTTCTTTTGGAAAAGGTGGGGATCACGGCGGCCGGTTCACGGCTGAAACAATATCCCCACCAATTGTCCGGGGGGCTGCGCCAGCGGATCATGATTGCCATGGGTCTCATGTGCGGGCCCTCCCTCATCATTGCCGACGAACCCACCACAGCCCTGGACGTGACCATCCAGGCCCAGATCATGGGGCTTCTGGCATCCATCCAGGCGGAATTCCACATGGGGATGATTCTCATTACCCATGATTTGGGTGTGGTTTCCCGTGTGGCCGATGATGTGGCCATCATGTATTGCGGCCAGGTGGTGGAAACCGGAACCATCCATGAAATTTTCAACCACCCCATCCATCCCTATACCCGGGGGCTCATGGAATGCATCCCCGTGCCCGGAAAGACCGAACCCGGTGAAAAACTGGGCTCCATCCCCGGCATTGTGCCCACCCCCATCGGTGACCTGTGGGGCTGTTCCTTCCGCAGTCGATGCAGTCGGGCCACTGCGGACTGTGCCCAAAAGGAGTTGGGATTGACCCCCCTGGGTGAAAATCGATCTTACCGCTGTATTCTGGAACCCGGTGAAATTCCGGCCCCGCTGCTCCATGCCGGGGCACCATTGTCCAAGGAGGTGTCATGAGCCTTGCCATTGAAACCCGAAATGTGACCAAAACCTACCAGGTCAGTGCGGGGCTGTTCAGGGGGAAGAAACCCCTCCACGCCGTGAACGGGGTCAGTCTTTCTTTACCCACGGGTTCCATTTTGGGGCTGGTGGGGGAATCCGGCTGCGGGAAAACCACCCTGGCCAAGATGATGCTGGGGCTGGAACGGCCCACAACCGGTGACATTTTCATCGGGGGCGATTCCATTAACGCCATGGCTCACAAGTCCATTGCCCAGGTGATTCAGCCCGTGTTCCAGGATCCCTATTCCTCCCTGAATCCCAGAAAATCCATTGCCAAGATCATTTCCCTGCCCCTGCGGGCCCAGGGCCTGGGAAAGGACCGGGTCGAGTTGGATCAAAAGGTGGATGAGATCATGGAGATCGTGGGGCTTCCTCCACGGCTTAAACACAACTACCCCAACCAGCTTTCCGGGGGGCAGCGCCAACGGGTGGCCGTGGCCCGGGCCTTGATCATGCGGCCCGGGGTGGTCCTCTGCGACGAGCCCACCTCGGCCCTGGATGTTTCGGTCCAGGCCCAGATTTTGAATATGCTGTTGGAACTCCAGGAGGAGTTGAATCTCACCTATCTTTTTATCTCCCATGATTTGGCCGTGGTGGAGCACATTGCCAGCCACGTGGCTGTTATGTACCTGGGGCGGATTGTGGAGGAGGGGAAGGCGTCGGATTTGTTCCAGAACCCCAGCCATCCCTATACCCAGGCCCTGCTGGCCTCGGTACTCACCCCTGAACCCAGCCTGGGCCTGCCGGAGATCCATTTGGGCATCGAATACCCTAACCCCATCGATCCGCCTACGGGCTGCACCTTCCACCCCCGGTGTGTGAAATGCCAGGATCAATGCCGGGTGGAGGCGCCGGAAGCCCGGGTGAAGGATGGAAAATTGGTGGCCTGCCATTTTCCGGATCATTTTTAGGCAGGATGGTTCATTGATTCCCGGGCTGAAATCCATGGCCCAGGCAATCTACAATATTAATCAATCAACCGGGCCACCGTCTCCACCCCAC
>JAKSBM010000694.1 GCA_022361135.1 Desulfobacterales bacterium
CCACATCGGTATTTCCAAGCGCATTGTGGACGAAGACGAGCGTAACCGGCTCAAGGAACTCCTCCTTTCCGTGAGAAAGGACCAGTTCGGTTATATCTTCCGCACCCAGGCCCAGGGCATTGATGCGGCCACCATCCAGAAGGAGATGGAATTTTTGGTGAACAGCTGGAAGGATATCCTGGACACCAGCCGCACCCAGTCCGCCCCGTCCCTGGTGTATAAGGACCTGGATGTCACATACCGGGCGGTGCGGGACCTTCTGGCCAACGAGGCGGACAAGCTCATCATCGATGACAAAACCGAATATAATAATGTCCTGAAATTCCTGAAAAAGCTCATGCCCGATGTGAATCTCAGCGTGGAGCTTTACCAGGATCGGGAACCCATTTTCGATGCCTATAATATTGAAGCCGACGTGGCCCGGGCCCTGAAGAAAAAGGTCTGGCTCAAGTCCGGGGGCTATATCATCATCGAGCAGACCGAGGCCCTGGTGGCCATTGACGTGAACACCGGCCGCTACGTGGGCAAGCACAACTTCGATGAAACCATCCTCAAAACCAACCTGGAAGCGGTGAAGGAAATCGCCTACCAGGTCCGGTTGCGCAATGTGGGGGGGATCATCATCATCGACTTCATCGACATGAAAAAGGAATCCCACAAGGAGAAGGTCATGTCCCGGCTCAATGCGGCCATGAAAAAGGATAAAAGCCAGACCAATATCCTGCCGCTGACCGAACTGGGCCTGGTTCAGATGACCCGGAAACGCATCCGCCGAAATCTCACCCGGACCCTGTGCGAGCCCTGTTTTTATTGCAATGGAAACGGCCATCTCCTGTCCAAAAAGTCCATCTGCCACAAAATTTACCGGGATCTGGTCTCCGAGGCCGGGGACATGATGGGGAACAAATTTACGGTGAAGGTCCATCCGGAAATTGCCCAACTCCTCCATGGCCGGGAAAAACATTTGATCTCCTCTTTGGAGTCCCAATTCTCGAAACCCGTTGCCATTTACCCCGAGCCCCATTACCATTTGGAGGAGTACCATATTTTCGAATCCCTTATAAAATAGGTGACTTGACTTTTTAACCAAAAAGCGGTAATGTACTGCGCTTATTGTATGATTTTTTATTAACCTAAATCGAATGATTTAAATCAGTTAAGGATTGGTAAGTCTTATGAAAAGAACATTTCAGCCGAGCAACCGGAAAAGAACCAGAAAACACGGATTCCGCAAAAGAATGTCCACCCCCGGAGGACGTCGGGTAATCAATGCAAGACGGGCCAAGGGCAGAAAAAGACTGGCGCTGTAATCTTCCAGGACCGTATTGAGTAACTTTTCTTTACCCAAACGCGCTAGGCTCTTGAAAAGGGCCGAGTTTTTAACGCTTTCGAAACACGGAAAAAAGATACACACCGGCTATTTCATTGCCGCTGTCCTTCCGGGGACGGAAAAAAACAATCGTATTGGCATAACCGTATCTAAAAAAGTGGGGAATGCAGTAGAGCGTAACCGAATTAAACGGATTATCAGGGAATATTTCAGACACGAAAAAGATTCCGTACCCGGAATCCTGGACATAAATATCATTGCAAAAAAAGGTCTGACTACGCTATCCACCAGGCAGAGTATTGAAAAGCTTGATAAACTATTTGAAAAAATCGCAGTGCAAAAATGGTAAAACCCATACTCTTACTATGCATTAAATTTTATCAGATTTTTATCTCACCGCTTCTGGGCGCCAATTGTCGGTTTCACCCGACCTGTTCGGCCTATGCTGTTGAGGCGGTTGAAAAATACGGCAGTCTTAAGGGCGGCCTTCTGGCCGCCAGGCGCGTATTGCGTTGTCATCCATTTCATGCAGGAGGATATGATCCGGTTCCCTAATTGAGCCCGTTATCATATTTGCGGTCACGCAAAACTGTTTTTTCCTATTTTTGAACTTTCCGTGTGCCATGGAAAATTTCATATTTAGGAGAGAAAATGGATGAGCAAAAACGATTATTGCTGGCGGTAGTCCTTTCCGTCGTTGTTCTGGTGGGATACCAGTATTTTTTTGTTACCCCCCCGGATGTCAATAATCTTCCCCAGGAGGCCCAGCAACAGGAACAGACCACGGGCAACTCTAATACCACCGCTGTTTCGGACTATACCCCACAGCCGGCACCCGCCGTACCGGCCGCACAGCCCGAAAGAACGGATTTTAAAACCATTTCCGTGTCAACTCCTCTGTATGACATTTCCATATCCGAGCATATGGCGACGGTACGAAGCCTCCAGCTCAAGGGATACCAGGAAACCAACCTGGAAGATTCTCCCCTGAAGCAGCTGGTTCCCCAGAGCCTCACCAATGGTACCCTGCTCATGGATACCGTGGGCGGCACCATCCAGGGATTGTCCAATGCCGTTTTCACCGCCGATGCAGAACTTGAATCCTCCCAGCTCAACCAGGGGGAGAGACAGATCACCTTTTCCTGGCAGAATCCCCAGGGGATTTCCGTCCAGAAAATTTTCACCTTCCATGCCGACTCCTATCTCATTGATTGTGAGGTCCTGATCCAGAACGGATCCGGGGTTCCCATCAATGATGCCATCGTCATTTCCATTCCCAAGCCCTTCAACGACGAGGTCAAAAAACGCTCCCGTTTTGCCTTTGAAGGCCCCGTGGCCTTTGTGAACGGCGAATTCATGAGCATTGACCCCGACGACATTGAAGACCAGGATACCTTCAGCGGTAAAATCGGCTGGGCCGGTACCACAAGCCGTTACTTCCTGACCTCGGTCATGCCGACTTCCCCGGCCGATGCCAGAATCAAATTGAGCTTTGAAAACGAATTGGTCACCAACCGGTTCATCCAGAAAATGGACCGCCTGGATCCGGGCAAACAGGCCACCCTTAGCTATCGCTACTACATGGGACCCAAGAGCCTCAAGATCCTGGGTAAGATGGACAATGACCTGAAAAAAGCCATCAACTTCGGCTTCTTCGACATCATTGCCAAACCCCTGCTCATCGGCATGAACCTGATCCACGATGTGCTGCCCAACTACGGCATTGCCATCATCTTCCTCACCATCCTCATCAAGCTGGTCTTCTGGCCCTTGGGCACCAAGAGCTACAAGTCCATGAACGAAATGAAAAAGGTTCAGCCCCTGATGATGGAACTGCGGGAAAAATACAAAGACGACAAGCAGAGAATGAACCAGGAAATCATGGGCCTGTACAAGACCTACAAGGTCAACCCGGCTTCGGGCTGCCTGCCCCTGCTGGTCCAGATGCCCATCTTCTTTGCCCTCTATCGCATGCTTTACCAGGCCATTGAACTGCGCCACGCGCCCTTTTTCGGATGGATCACCGACCTGTCCGGACCGGACCGGCTCTTCCAGTTCGATTTTGCCATTCCCTTGATGGACGCCCCCTACGGCATCCCGGTCCTCACCCTGCTCATGGGTGCATCCTTCCTGCTCCAGCAGAAGATGACCCCCACGGCCGGTGATCCCATGCAGGCCAAGATGATGATGCTCATGCCCATCTTCATGACCGTGCTGTTCATCAATTTTCCGTCCGGCCTGGTACTCTACATGTTTGTGAACAATATCATTTCCATGGGACAGCAGTTTTACACCCAGAAGAAATTTTCCTAATCCCAGGAGGCAATCTATGAGTAACACCCAGGAATTCAGCGGAAAAAACGTTGATGTTGCTGTACAAAATGCGTGTTCCGCCTTGAACATCCCCAAGTCCGAACTGGATTACGAAGTGGTTTTTGCCGGTAAATCCGGCGTCTTCGGCATCGTGGGAAGAAAGGACGCCCGGATCCGGGTGACCCTGCCCGGTGCCGAGGAAGAAACCGGGGACGAGCTGGAAGGCATTCGCTCCATTGTGGACGAAGCCTTTGGTGAAGAGACCCGGGTCAACGTGGAAGAAGAGGAAGACACCCACGACTGGCGGGCCCAGGAAAAGAAATATGCCAAGGCCAAGTCCAGCCGGGTGGAAGCCCAGCAGCCGGAAGAAGACGAGGAGGAAGAAGAAATCATCCCCGTCACCCAGGCCTCCATTGACCTGGGCATTGAGGCCCTCCAGAAAATGGCCGACCTCATCACCGACGGCTCCCGGGTGGAAGCCGAAGCCAATGGCGACCGCCTCACCCTGAGAATTGAAGGGGGAAACACCGGCATCCTCATCGGCCGTAAGGGCCAGACCCTGGATGCCATGCAATTCCTCACCGATAAGATCATCAACCGCCAGAGCGAAGCCCGGGTCCGTGTGAAAGTGGACATCGAAGGCTACATGGAAACCCGCAAGGAGAACCTGCGCCAGCTGGCATTCAAGATGGCGGAAAAGGCCAAAAAGACCGGCCGCCCCGCCACCATCAACCAGATGAGTGCCCAGGACAGACGCATTGTCCACCTGGCCCTCAAGGACGACAGCCGGGTCCGTACCCAGAGCATGGGGGACGGATA
>JAKSBM010000855.1 GCA_022361135.1 Desulfobacterales bacterium
ATCTCCAAGCGCCGGGAACCGATTATCAGTGAACATAAAAGCGCTTAAAAACTGTTCCCCATTTTGCAACGTTCCCTTCCAATTCGAGCAATCGTAAAAATGATTCAACTCCAGGAAGTCCAGGGCCAACCAATAGAGATCCAAAACAAACCGATGATAGTTTAAAGATTGCTCTGCTGTCCCTCCATCCGGCAATATCTGATGGGTTAATTCCTGTTCGAGGAATCTGCACCCTTTATCCAGCCAGCGTTTACCCATTGCCGTTTCCTTGAAAACAGCCCCGCCAAAAATCAGACCAATACATTCACAGACGGTGTGATTTCCCAATGAAGAATAAAGGGCCAAATTTTTTGAAACCCACCATGTGTGGTAGTAAAGGGCTATTTCAACACTTTTTCTTTCTTTATCCTTCCAATGGATCCCCTTGGCCTTTAAAAGGTAAAAAAAAACAGGGATTCGCAATCCGCATTCCATGGGGGACATGTGATGAACCCCATGCAAAAAATGATTGTTTGCAATCCAAGAAATCACATGGACTTTTACCCCGTTGAGCGTTTCCTTTGAAACGTCTTTTTTCGCAAATAGGCGCCGACTTATTTCCTGAAGCCGACCAGGCTCCCATATCAGTCGTATGTCCGAATTTTGATGACTGATTTTTATGGTTGAAGAGGGCTTCTGACGCTGCTGTTTCTCAAAATCAGATATGGTTTCATCAACGTCACCGAAAAAGCCATACGCTTCTATGGTTGGCGATTTAATTCCCTCCATGTGGGCAGAATTAATGCTTGGAACCGCCATAAAAGTCCCATGGCGTCCAAACCTTTTCTCGAAATACTTTGTCAGAACCCAACGCTTAAGACGATATAGGAATTCATTGAATGAAATATGCTTAAGCCTGTTTATGTATTCGCTTTTTCGATGCACGTTTTTTCGATTTAAACCAGGGTTTGCAATCTGACGGCATTCCCCGTCTTAAGAGATTCTAATACATTAAATGTCGCCAGGGATGTGCTATGAAGCTCTTCATAGGGAATCAGCCACCCTTTTCCTTCAAGAATGCTTTTTACAAAAAGCCGAACCTCTTCTTTCTGTCCTTTGTTTTGAGTTAAAAGTTTTTCGTCCCTTCTCTTTCCCCTCGAATAAACGGAGAGCTTCTTAAAATCATCCAAAACGGCTGTCACTCCATTAGCAAAAATTTCAACCCGTTCCTTGGCAAGTCCCTTATCACCATTGGAAAGATAGAGGATTGAACCCATTGAACCATTGGCATATTTCAAAGAAATATTCACCACATCGTCGAGGCATTGGGGGTCATCCATTGTGACAGCATGGACGGAGATGGGAAGGGAACCGTTGATGAAGGTTAAAAAATCTATGAAATGGCAGACCTCTCCGATGATCCGCCCTCCCCCCACCTCCGAATCCTGTATCCAGGAATCTAAAGGAATATTTCCCGAATTTATGCGGTAAACCATGGCCATAGGCCCCCCATTGAAGCAGCGTTTCAATTTTTCTGCCAGGGGTGAAAAGCGTCTATTATACCCCACCACTAATCCGGGGCAAATCCGAGAATTATCACTGACCAGCGCGGTTATTTGTTCCAACTCGGAACTTGTGAGGCAAAGCGGTTTTTCCACAAAAACGTTTTTCCCGTTTTCAATGGCCTTTAAAACAAATTCAGCATGGGAATCATGACGTGTGGCGATGAAAATCGTATTTATTCGATCCGATAAAAGAATATCGTTTTGGTCTGCCGTGCAAAATCCAAATCCGAATTTTTCGGCAACGGACCGGGAGGTGAGCCCAGTACCGGTCATAACCCCCTCAAGCACGACCTTGTTTCCCGATGGAATATTTGGCAATAAATGGCTCTGGGCGTAGGATCCGGCACCAATGAACCCCAGATGACAAGATCCACCGTCAACGATTCTTGAGGTATTGATTTTTATTTTACGATTTTTAAATTTCTTTGATCGATCATATTCAATTAAAATACCAATGAAAGGGTCTGATTTTGACATCATCATGTCGTAAACTTCAGGTGCATTTTCAAGGGAAACCACATGGCTGGTCAAATATGTAACGTCTATGGCCCCAGACAGGATCAAATCTTGAAATGCCTGCATGTTCCTATTTTCAGTCCATCTGACATGGGCAACGGGATAATCGATTCCTTTTTCTTCATACTCTGGATCATAACGGCCGGGGCCATAGGAGCATGACATCTTCAATTCGAGTTCTTTTTTATAGAAGTGCGGCTCGCGATCAAACCCCGTGGGCACAGCGCCAACAACGACCACCTTTCCCCGTTTACGCGAAATGGCGCCGGCGAAATTAACTGGATCCAAAGAAGACGAAGCTGCAGTGATAATTACCGCATCACATCCAATGCCCCGGGTAAATTCAAATATGGTACCTTCAATCCCGTCTGCGTCCCTTTGAATCCCCAAATCCAGACAGTGTTCACTGGCGATTTTTACCATGTCAGGGTCAATATCCACCCCAATAACCCTCACCCCGGACGCCCTGAGAAGCAATGAAGTAATTTGTCCGAGCAAACCCAATCCAATGACCGCACAGTTTTCACCCAATCTTAAATCAGCTTGACGGACACCTTGCATGGCGATGGCACCCAGGGTGTTATATGCGGCCTGCTTTAAATCAACTCGAGGATCCAACTTGACACAAAGATTTACCGGGACAGCAACGATTTCTCCATGGGATGCAGACAAGCCCCCAGCTGCAACCAGGTCACCAAGTTGGAACCCAGAAACCGCATCGCCCACATCAACGATTTTCCCCACACATGAATATCCAAGGGACGAATAGGCATCCAACTTTTTCATCACGGCCCGATATGTCTGAACCGGTCCCTGGGATCTCAAGGTGTCCATGACCTGCTTCACTTGCTGGGGCCGCTCCTGTGCCTTACCCAGCAATCCCTTCCGAGCCGTCTTGACTGTACTCCCCTCCGTTCCGGCGCTTACCAAGGAATAAAACACCTGAACGAGAATATGTCCCTTTTTGACGACAGGAGCAGGAACATCTATTATTTTCATGCTGCCGTTTTTCAATTTTTGTGTCAGTTGCCGCATGGACATTCCTTTAAAAAATTTAATTTAACAAATACGACAAATCGCTTCCCGTATCTGGGGCACAATGTCCCACAAAAAGGCCTCAATTCGAATAAAAGCAATTATAGCGTTACTTCGTATCCAAACAGTTTGGTCATTTTTTTTGAGGAGGACTTAAAATTTTGAAGCTTAAAAAGCAGGCTTAGACATCAGATAATGTTCTACACCCCATGGGATGGTACGGAAAAATAACCTAGGGAGATTGCACAAATTGACCATGTGGTTTCAATTCGCCCCGTGCAGATTGTTTTAACCAATATACCTGGGTTTTGAGGAACGCATCTTCGGTAAACCGTTCTTGATAGAGTTTTAAATTATCCTGGGACATTTGCTGGTTAACACCAGGGTTATTCATTAAAAACCGAATTTTCTCCCCCAATTCAACATGGTCCCCGGGATCAATTAGAAAACCATTTTTTTTATTTTCAACGGTGTCTGGAATCCCACCCACGTAAGTTGAAATAACAGGAACCCCAAATGACAGAGCTTCCAGTATCACCAAGGGTTGCCCCTCAATGAAGCTTGGTAGAACTAAAACACTGCTTTTAGTATAGAGCTCTGCTTTCTTCTTTCCATGTGTTAGTCCATGCAGGATAAAATGCCTTTCAAGCCCCCTCTGATGAATACGCTCTACCGTTTGATGTTTAAATTTTTCGGAACCCCACTCCCCCATGGCATGCACTTCAAAGGAATGCCCGTCACTTACCAAGCCCCCACATGCGTCAACAAGTGTCCCAAACCCCTTTTGCTCAGAGAGGGTTCCTACAAATAAAATACGAAATGGGGATTTCTTTGATCGCTGGCCCCCTCGATGTGCGTTGGGGAAATGAATACCATTATCTGAAACAATGGTGTTTTCTATGCCAAAAGACTTAAGTTTTCTCGCTATTCCCGTCCCGAGAACCCTCAGGCAGCAAAAACGAGAAAGAACCATTTTACCGTATAGTGTCTGAAGTTTATTTTTTCCCATGAAATAGAATGTTGCACCGGCCAATTCCCCTGCAAAGGGAACTTTAAATACCCATGCCGTCCAGAATAAAAGACTATCCCTCAAAAAATGGGGAAATGATTTTGCTATGGGACAAAAAACCAAAGCAGGTCTATACTGTAATATCGTAAAGAAAACCTTAAACCAAAGAAGTAAAAATTCATTAATTTTCCAAAAACTGAACTTCCCCTGATTCTCTTTATTTCTATTTTCTGAATTTATTTCTATGATCTCGAATTCAGGCTCATTCTCAACGTGGTCTCTTAGTGCGGCACACTGTAACTCTCCTCCTCCGAACGGGGGTGGTGTCCTTAAGATCATTAGGATGGAAATATTAGTTTTTGTCATTGAGTCTGCTTTTCCCATGATTATCCTTAATTATCACGAACCGCATACCGGATCGCCGAAAAGAGAGAAAGGATCAGCGAAATGATGATTGTCAGCGACAACAAATAATGGAATTCCATTGAATGTTTGTTTTTAACAAAGTACCAAATACTGCTAAGTTACAAGTCGATA
>JAKSBM010001041.1 GCA_022361135.1 Desulfobacterales bacterium
GAAAAAGGGCGAAACCGTGAACATTCTCACCCATTGCAATGCGGGCTGGCTGGCCTGCATCGAATACGGGACGGCCACGGCCCCCATGTACACCGCCCATGACAAGGGCATCAAGATCCACGTCTGGGTGGATGAAACCCGCCCCTTGAACCAGGGAGCCCGGCTCACGGCCTGGGAATTGGGGAAACACGGGATTCCCCACACCGTGATCACGGACAATGCCGGGGGCCACATCATGCAGCACGGCATGGTGGACATGGTCATCGTGGGCACGGATAGGACCACCCGGGCAGGGGACGTGGCGAACAAAATCGGCACCTACCTCAAGGCCCTGGCCGCCCGGGACAATGAGATCCCCTTTTACGTGGCCCTGCCCTCCTCCACCTTTGACTGGACCATCACCGACGGGGTCAAGGACATCCCCATCGAAGAACGGGATCCCGACGAGATCAGACTCATCCAGGGACTTTGCGACGGTGAAATCAAGTCCGTTCTGGTGCCCCCGGCAGACAGTCCGGCCGCCAACCACGCCTTTGACGTGACCCCGGCCCGTCTGGTGGAAGGATGCATCACCGAACGGGGCATTTGCGCGGCCTCGGAAGCCGCCATCATGGAGATGTTCCCGGAAAAAAAAGCCCTGATTCCAACCCCCTAACCCACGAGGACGCCCATGCTGACAGACCTTGAAAAAAAAGTAATTGCCCTGCTCCAGAAGGACATCCCCATTGTGGAACGCCCCTTTCTGGAACTGGCCGAAAAAATCGGCATCACCGAAGATGAATTCCTGGCCGTGGTCAAGGAGCTGGACGATCGGAACATGATCCGCCGCTTCGGTGCCACCCTCAAGCATCAAAAATCCGGATACAAGGCCAATGCCATGGTGGCCTGGTGCGTCAACGAGGACCGGGTGGAAGAGGTGGGAAACATCATGGCCTCCTTCCGGGAAATCACCCATTGCTATCGCCGGAACCCGGCCCCGGGCTGGAAATACAACCTGTACACCATGGTCCATGCGTCAACGGAAGATGAATGCCGG
The DNA here is from genome assembly GCA_022361135.1 of Desulfobacterales bacterium. Next base: position 1,037 of record JAKSBM010001041.1, read on the forward strand.
GCCCTGGTGGACCGCATCTCCGCCGCCACCAAGGAAACGGATTTTTCCCTGCTCTTTTCCCGGCAGGAATTGAAAAAAACATCCATGAAATATTTTGAAGACTGATACCCCGCACATCCTCTGTGTGAATCCCTGGATTCACGACTTTGCCGCCTTCGATTTCTGGCTGACCCCACTGGGATTACTGACCCTGGCCGCCCTGCTCAAGGAGCGGGGCTGCCGGGTTTCCCTCATCGATTGCCTCAACCGGTTCCACCCCAACCTGTCCAGCCCCATGAAGGTGGCCTGGGACGGACGGGGCCCCTTCCTGAAAACCCCATTGGAATGGGAGGATGTCATGCCCCCGGGCGTGATCCAGCCCCCGGACATTCCCAATGCCTTCTGCCGCTACGGCATTGAACCGGCCTGGCTTGAACGGGATTTAAAACATTTGGAAGCAACCCAGGGGCGACCCGACCTCATCCTGGTGACCAGCCTCATGACCTATTGGGCCTCTGGAGCGACCGAGACCATTGCCGCCCTGAAAAAAGTTTTCCCCAATGTGCCTGTGGTTCTGGGGGGGAAATATCCCTCCCTCTGCCCGGACCACGCCCGGATCCATTCCGGGGCCGATGCCATTGTCCAGGGGCCGGGGGAACCGGAATTGGTCAACCTGGTCAAAACATACACCGGCCACGACCTTCCCCCCATCCAGGATCCCCAGGCCGTGGTGGGCCCGGACCTTTCCCTGGTGCCCCGGGCCAACGGGAAAATCACCCACGCCCCCCTGCTCACCTCCCGGGGATGCCCCTTTTCCTGCGAATACTGCGCCTCCTCTGTTCTGGAGCCGGGCATGCGCCAACGCAGCCCCGAAGCCGTGTTCCAGGAAATCCAGGAATGGCACGGAAAGTATGGAATCCGAAATTTCGCCCTCTACGACGATGCATTTCTGGTGAACGCCGAACAGATGGCCTTTCCCCTCATGGAGCGCATCATCGCCGCAGGACTGGAATTGAATTTCCACACCCCCAATGCCCTCCACATCCGGGAAATCAGCCCCAAAGCCGCCGACCTCATGTTCCGATCGGGCTTTAAAACCATTCGCATGGGATTGGAAACCACGGATTTCTCAAGGGATCGTCACCACGACATCAAGGTAAAACCCGGGGAATTCACCCGGGCCCTGTCCGCCCTGAAAAGGGCAGGATTTACCCACGACCAGGTGGGGGCCTACCTGCTGTGCGGCCTGCCGGAACAGGACCCTGAACAGGTAAAGGCCTCCATGGCCGAGGTGGCCCGGTTGGACATTCTTCCGGTCCTGGCCCACTATACTCCCATCCCCCGGACCCCCATGTGGGAGACCGCCCTGGAACACGCCCGTTTCGACCTGACCCAACATCCTGTTTTCACGAACAATAGCCTCGCCCCCTGCACACCGGACCCGGATCGGCGTAAGTGCATTTCACAATTGAAAAAAATTCGGTTTTAAGGTATACCCACCTTGGTTTTTGTTAGGATTAGGTTAGAAATCTTTTAATCTCATTTAAAATAATTTTTCCCAACCACTTTGGGAGACAGGGATACCGTGGACTTAACAGATATTTTGATCCAGACGCTGGGCGGACTGGGACTTTTTATCCTCGGCATGAAGATGATGACCGAGGGGTTGCAAGCAACGGCCGGACAGGGGATTCGAAAGATCCTCCGGGCCATTTCCTCCAACCGGATCATCGGTTGTATGACCGGCGCCGGCGTCACAGCCATGGTCCAATCCTCATCGGCCTCCACCGTCATGCTCATCGGCTTTGTGGGTGCCGGGCTCATGACCCTGGAACAGGCCGTGGGCGTGGTATTGGGCGCCAATGTGGGGACCACCATCACCGGCCAGATGATCGCCTTTAAACTCACCAAACTGGCCCTGCCCGCCATTGCCCTGGGCGTGCCCATGAAATTCTTCTCCAAACAGAGAAAATACCGGCACATCGGGGACATCATCCTGGGCTTTGGTATCCTTTTCTTTGGGATGACCGTCATGAAAACCGGTCTTTCCCCCATTAAAAGCGATCCCCAGTTCATTTCCTTTTTCACCAAATTCACCACGGACAGCATCGGCGGGGTTCTGCTCTGCATCTCCATGGGCACCATCCTCACCATCATGGTCCAGTCTTCCTCGGCCACGGTGGGATTGACCATGACCCTGGCTTCCCAGGGGCTGCTCACCTTTCCCACGGCCATGGCCCTGGTCCTGGGGGAAAACATCGGCACCACCATCACCGCGGAAATCGCCACCCTGGGATCCACCTCGGTGACGGCCCACCAGACCGCCCGGGCCCACACCCTGTTCAATGTCATCGGGGTGGGGATCATGGTCCTGTTTTTCAAACCCTTTGTGGGACTGGTGGAAC
>JAKSBM010000058.1 GCA_022361135.1 Desulfobacterales bacterium
CAGTTCGCTGAGTTGGCCTTGATCCAGTTTCAATCCCGTGGTCAGCTCCAGGAGGGTGCCCAGTTCTTCCCAGGGGTAGAAATCCCGGTAGAAGCGGCAGAGGATAAAGGTGTCGAAGAGGGTGCAGCGGTCCTCAAAGTCCAGGAATAGTTTGGCCTTGCCTTCCAATTGATCGGGGTCGATCATCCCGGCCAATTCCGGTTTGTAAAAGGTGGAGCGCAGGTGGCAGGCCCCCCGGGGGCTGACCGCATAGGCCAGGCCCATTCCCTTGAGTACCCGGGGGTCGTAGCCGGCCGGTTCCATGCCCTTGACATGGATGGCTTCGTCGGCCATGCCCATTTCTCCGGCCGCCGATTTGATCCCCTCGGCCAGCAGGCCGCCCAATCCGTCCCGTCTGGCGATTTTATAGAGGATGTCGGCCACGCCCTGGGCGTCCCCATAGGTGTAGGGCTCCTGGATGAGCCCCCGGGAGGCGGCTTCCAATGTCATGGCCGCCAGGTTGCCGGCTGAAATGGTATCCATGCCCAAACGGTCACAGATGTCGTTGAGCCAGGCAATATCTTCGATGCTGTCGATGAGGCAGAGGCCGCCAAAGGCGTATAGGGTTTCATATTCCGGTCCTTCGATTTTCAACCCCTTGTGTCGGCCTTCGCTGACCGTGACCAGTTTTCCGCATCCCATGAAACAGGTCTTGCAGGATCTGGGTTTGGCGTCCAGCTTATCCTTCATGCTCTGGGCATTGATCTTTTCCCATTGGTCAAAATGGCCCGAGGACCAGTATTTGGTGGGAAATGCTCCGGCATTGTTCAGGCCGGCCACCATGACCGGGGTACCTTGTTCCCGGTACACCTGGGTGACGGGATGGTCCTTGAGCCGTCCCAGCATGGCTTTGCTGTAGGTTTTAATGCCGTCCAGGTCATGGAATTCTCTGCGGGCACTGCCGTGGAAGACAATGCCCTTGATGTTTTTGGCACCCATGACTGCGCCCATGCCGGTGCGACCGGCGGACCGCCAATAGTCGTTTTCAACCACGGCGAATTTCACCAGGTTTTCACCGGCCGGTCCAATGACCAGGGCCGTGGCCCCTTTGACTCCGCAGAGTTTCTTCAACTCATCCTCGGTTTCATAGGTTTCCTTCCCCCAAAGATCCTTGGCATCGTGGAAAATGACACCCTTATCTGAGATTTCAATCCAGATGGGGGAAGGGGCGGCCCCTTTGATGATCATGGCGTCGTAGCCGGTGCGGCTCATGGCCACGGCGGCCTTGCCGCCGGAATAGGATTCTGCATAAAAGCCGGTGAGGGGGGATTTTGAAAAAATGCCATACCGGCAGCTTCCGTACACCGGGCTGTCCGAGGCCGGTCCCAGGCCGAAGATAAGTCGATTTTCAGGGGCCAGGGGATCTACCCCGGGTGGGTTGTGGTGGAGAAGAAGCTGGGTTCCCAGTCCTTTGCCTCCCAGAAAACTGCCCAGGAGTTCCGCCTCTAGGGGCTGGTCCTGGACGTTTTGGTCGCCGACGTCAATGGAGAGCAGTTTGTTGAAAAATCCTTTCATGGTCGAATCCTATTCCGGAGCATGTCCGATTCTAAAAGTTATGCAGAGAGTTCCTTCAGGCTTTCTTCAAGGATGGACAGGCCTTTGTCCAGCTGTTCGTCGGTGATGACGAAGGGCATGAGGGTACGGATGACGTTTCCGTAGTTGCCGCAGGACAATACCACCAACCCCTTTTCATAGCAGAGCTGGGTCAGTTTTTTGGCTTCGGCCGTGGCCGGTTCCTTGGTTTCTCTGTCGCGGACCAGTTCCAGGGCCAGCATGGGACCTTTACCCCGGACTTCGCCGATGATTTCATTTTCCTTCTGCATCTGGGCGAAGCGTTTGCCCAGGGTTTCTCCGAGTGCTTCGGCACGATCCAGCAATTTGTCTTCAAATAGGATGTCGAGAACGGCCAGGGCTGCCTTGCAGGAAAGGGGGTTGCCCGCATAGGTGCCGCCCAGACCGCCGGGGTGGGGGGCATCCATGAGTTCTGCCTTGCCGGTGACTGCGGACAGGGGCATGCCGCCGGCCAGACTCTTGGCCTGGGTGACGATGTCGGGTTCGATGCCCCAGTGTTCAATGGCCAAAAATTTTCCGGTACGGCCGGCACCGGCCTGGACTTCATCAATGATGAGCAGGATTCCGTGTTTTTCACAGAGGGATTTCAGGGTGGGGAAGTATTCCGGGGGCGGGGTGACGAATCCGCCTTCACCCTGGATGGGTTCGGCAATGACGGCGGCCACGGATGTGGGGTCCACATGGGTGATGAAAAAGTCGTCCGGGTATTTGGCACAGGCCATGTCACAACCGGGATAGCTTTTGTTCATGGGGCAGCGGTAGCAATAGGGGGAGGGAATTCTGCTCACATCGGCGCTGAAGGGGCCGAATCCATGTTTATAGGGCATGACCTTGGAGGTGAGGGACATGGTCATCTGGGTCCGGCCATGGAATCCGTTTTCCAGGGCAATGATGCCCGGGCGGCCCGTGGCATACCGTGCGATTTTCACGGCGTTTTCAACGGCCTCTGCACCGGAATTGGCAAACATGGTTTTTTTTGCAAAATCACCGGGAACCAATTCATTGAGTTTGGCGGCCAGGTCAACATAGGCATCGTACATGCCTACGTGGAAGCAGGTGTGGATGAATTGATCGGCCTGGTCCTTAATGGCCTGGACCACCTTGGGGTGGGAATGGCCCACATTATTAACGCCGATGCCGCCGGCAAAATCGATGAGTTCCTTGCCGTCCACATCGATCATGATGGCGCCCTTGGCTTCCTTGATGAATGCGGGGGTGATATTGGCCGGGCCCTGGGCCACATGTGTATTGCGAAGGGTGTTGAGATGATCGTATTGGGTGGATGCCATGATCTTGATACTCCTCAATGGTTAGGGATTATGGGGTTGTTCCGGATTATGAAATCCGGCTGGCGTACGATTTTCAGTAATACAAATAGCGTGCCTATGGTTGGAGTGATATTTTGTGATTTTTGATATCTTGTGTGTTTACAGGGCATTGGCTTGGATTTTTGGCTGGGTTGGAAATTCACGGCTTGTTCAAAAATATGCAAAAAAACATAATTATGCGAAATGGAATACAAAATTTGATATTCGTGTGGCGGATATAAAAACACTGTTTTTCTTGATGAATCGATGAAAACGGTTGGTTTGTCGCTATGCACAAATGCATAATTTCCAAGGATTACCCACTCACTTTATCTGCGTTGAAATGGTGTGTCTGAATAAGTGACTGGTATGTTGGTGCTTTTTTGAAATGGCATGGCTATTGCTACAATATGATTGATTTTTTGTATTCCCGTATCCGTCAATCATGGGGGATCCGGGGATTTGAAAAATTGATGGAATAACGGCAGGCCGGTTCTGCCACCAATGCAGCAGGAGGTTTTGTTTTATGAGATTCCAGCCCGGGGGGCTGGAACACGTCCATGAATGCGGATCCCATATCAGGATTCGATGAACACCAACTCATGTTTAAGGAGAACGATTCAGTATGCAGACAACTAAGACTAGTATTTTTCGGCGCACTACGATGATTCTGTTGGCAGTCACGATGATCTCGCTGGGCATGGCCATGCCGGCCTGGTCCAAAACCCACAAGTTCATCATGCAGAATATGTTTTCCTTGAACCACCCCATCTCCAAAGCGGTCCACAACATGGCCAAAGCGGTTAAGGAAAAAAGTAATGGTCAGATTTCCATCCAGGTACTGCCCTCGGGCGCCCTGGTAAAAGGGCCCTCCATTTTTGAATCCGTGGGCATGGGATCCATTGACATGGGAACTTCCTGTTCCTGCTACCACGGCGGCATCCTGCCCGCCGCAGCCGTTGCCTTTGCCCTTCCCGGCGATCCCCGGGGTGTGGACGAAATCATTGATTTTATTTATAAAGACGAAGTTTTGGCCTTCTTCCGTAAGGCCTATGCCACCCAGAATGTATTCTTTGGTGCCCCCATGGTCATGGACGGGTATACCATCGTTTCCAAGAAACCCATTAAAAGTTGGGAAGACCTGAAGAGCATGAAGGTTCGCGCCTCCGGCTCCATTGCCAAAACCCTGAAAAAGATGGGAATCCCCACGGTATTCATCCCCTTCTCTGAAATCTATGTGGCCCTTTCCCGGGGTACCATTGATGCGGAAATCTCCGGTAACCATACGGAAAGTTTTCTGGCCAAGACCTATGAAGTGGCCAAATACCAGACCAACCCGGAAATTTCCGGTGCCCAGAATTGTGAAGTCATCATCAATAAGGATCGTTGGAACGAGCTTTCCGAAGACCTCCAGGCCCTCTTTGATGCCGAGCTGAAACAATGTTCCCTGGAAGTGGCCCAATTGTTTGCCGCCGAGAATAAGGAAGTGATCGGCAAAATGGAATCCAAGGGTGCCCAATTGCTGACCCTTCCCGATGAAGTCATGCAGAAATGGACCCAGACTGCGGTTCAGATGTGGGACGAAGAGTTCACCAAGGATGAACTTTCCGCCGAGTACATCGAACTGGCCAAAAAGCACCTCAAGAGCCTGGGCTACAGCCTCTAAAACCGTCTAAGAATTCCAGGGGATTTTCCCCGGTTTGGGAAGGTTCCCTGGAATGGATAGGATCGTCATATGCACCCCATAGAACGCTTCATCGGATTTGTTGAAAAGATCAATGAGCGGGTGGGAAAGTCCGCTGCCTACCTGATTTTTGTCTTCATGTTCCTCATGCTTTACGAGGTCATTGCCCGGTACTTCTTCCAAAGCCCCACCATTTGGGTCCACGAGGTCTGTGGCTATGTTTTTGCCGCCTATATCGCCCTCACCGGCGGCTGGGTTCTTCTGGAAAAGGGCCATGTCTCCGTGGACATCATCTATCAGTTTTTTCCGGAAAAGGGAAAACAGGTGGCCGACCTCTTTGTATCCCTCATCGCCCTGTTCATGTTTGTGGTCATCTTCTGGCAGGGATACAAGTTCGCCTGGTTTGCCTTTAAGACCAATCAACATTCCCATACCCTGTTCGGACCGCCCCTGTGGCCTGTGAAGTCCATGCTACCGGCCGGCGCTATGCTCTTCATCCTCCAGATACTGGCTGACCTGGGCCGCTGTATCCTGGCCTTTACCGAAAGGAGACCCCAATGAATCCTGCCATCATTGTTGCTCTCATGTTTCTGGGCGTCATCATCCTCTTTGTTTTAAGAACGCCGGTGGCCTTTACCCTGGGGAGTGTCGGCATTGTCTCCCTCTATCTCATCAATGGACCCCGCTTTTTGCAAATGCTGCCCCCGTCCATGGTGGAGAACATGACCAGTATCATTCTATTGGCCATTCCCCTCTTTATTTTCATTGGCTGTATCCTGGAGAAGTCGGGGATTGCCGATGAAATTTTTGAAATGATTTATAAATGGTTGGGACCGGTTCCCGGCGGCCTGGCCATTGGTACGGTTTTCATCTGCGTTGTCTTCGCCGCCATGGTGGGGATCGTGGGGGCGGCCACCGTAACCATGGGGCTCATTGCCCTTCCGGCCATGTTGAAGCGGGGGTATAAAACCTCCCTGGCCATTGGCTGTATCTCCGGTGGCGGAGCACTGGGCTTTCTCATCCCCCCCAGTGTGACCATGATCGTTTATGCCTCTTTGTCCAACCTTTCCATTGGCAAAA
>JAKSBM010000615.1 GCA_022361135.1 Desulfobacterales bacterium
ATAACGTCCCAAAGCATGCCGGATTTGATGATCTCATCCACCTGCTCGAAACCGTCCAGAACTAGACCAAGGCCCCATCTCCACTGGGCTACCCACCGCAAGTCTTAAACCAATCCAATGGGAAACCATGTTTTGAGAATCATTCCATTTGAATCAGCCCAATAAGGTCTTCAACGATTCCCGCCGGAACCGGGCCGGGCCCGGTAATGGAAATAATAATCATGGACCTGGTCGGCAAAGGCTTCATACCGATCCCGTTCCTCCCCGTCCAGGGATGCGGCATGGAGGTTCACCAGGAGATCATGGACAATGTAATCCTCGCTCACGGCGGTGAACCCCTCATCCTGGGTCCAGGTCACCCGGGAAGCTTCCCCCCGGGAAACAATGCCGGAAACGGTGTGGCGGCCATCCACCACCGCAGCCATGAACCGCTCCTTTTTCTCGCTGCGGTAGCGGCCCATGCGGCGGTGGGAAACCAAATCCTCATAGGGGTTACCCGGTCCCAGGCAAATCCCCCGCAGTTTCACCCCCCGGTCCAGGGCTTGGTCCAGGGCCGGGACGAGCTCGGCCAGTTCTTCCCCCCAGATGGAAAGGGCAATGCGATGGCCGGCCCCATGGATGAGTTGCAAGAGCAATTCAATGATCCGGCCCCGCCCCTGGACCACCACAAGGCGGTCGTCCTGGGCATCGGACTGGTAGAGGGAGCCGGCATATTCGGAAAATTCATCAAAGATCCCGGTGTACTCCTGCTTCATGCGCTCCACCACCAGATCCGGGGCCACGGGATAATAAACTGGGGTCTTTTCCCGGTGTTCCTCCAGGACCACCTGCTTGGTCACCAGATTGTTCAACACCTCATAGATCCGGGACCGGGGAATACCCGAGGATTTACTCAGGGCATAGCCGCTCAGGGGAAACTCCCCCAGCAGGGCCAGGTAGGCCTTGGCCTCATACTCGGAAAAGCCCAGCCGCTTCATCTGGGATTGCAATTGAATCCGTGCATCCATATCCACCCTCCTAGCTGATGAGCATGAGCCAGGCAATGAGCACCGAGCCCAGCACCGGAATGATGATCCCCCCGCGGAAGAGGCCGTAGACCAGGGTAAAGCCCATGCCGGCCAGGGCGGCCAGAGGCATGTCCGGGGTGGCAGAAACAGCCCCGGGAATGATCAAGGCCCCAATGGCAGCCACGGGGATGGTCTTTAAAAACCCATCCCAGAAGGGGGTGATCTTTAATTTCGAAAAACAGAGGAAGGGGGCCAAACGGGGCAGGTAGGTCACGGCGGTCATGCCCAGAATCAGGGGAATCAGGCTGGTCTTATCCATGGGTCACCTCCTGTTTTTCCGCCGGGTATTTGATGGCCAGCAGGGCCCCGGCCGTGGCCACCACCAGGATGCAGACAATGATGGTCCACCCCTTGGGCAAAATATCCAGATAAATGAGCAGGGTGTTCAACGCCCCGGATCCCAGGGCCAGGCACAGGGAACGCAGGGAGGATTTGAGCTCGGGCATGAGAATGGCCAGAAGCAGCGCATAGAGGGCCACCCCCATGCTCTGGGTCAACACCTCGGGCATGAAGCCCCCCATGAGATAACCGGCCAGGGTGCCGGATACCCATCCGCTGTAAGCAATGAATTCCACCCCCAGGACAAAGGGGGTATTGAGTTTACCGGGATGGAAGGAGAGCACGGAAAAGACTTCGTCGGTGACCCCGAAGGCCACCAGGGCATAGAGCCGGGTGGACAGCCCCTGGATCCGGGTGGACAGGGCGGCCCCCATGAGGAAATGCCGGAAATTCACCAGCAGGGTGGTGAGGAGGATGCCGGCGGTGCCCACCCCTGTGACCAATAGATTCAGGGCAATGAACTGACTGGCCCCGGCAAAGACACAGGCGGAGAAGAGGAAGGCCTCCAACAGATCCGCCCCCGAGGTTTTGGCCAGGAGGCCAAAGGCCACGGCGGCGGGAAAATAACCAATGAAGATGGGAAAACCGTTGCGACCGGCCTCCCGTAAATCAGAACTGAGCATGAACCCCATCCTTTAGAACAATGAATATCAGGATTCCCCGCAATTGAAATACCACCGGGGATGACTTAGTGGTTACTATAGCAACCACTATCCCATTGTCAAGGGAGGCCAAGGCGTTGATCACCCCGGAGTCCTTGCCATTCAAATCAATGGCGGCATTTAAATGCCCGGATGCTCCGATTGATTCAGTTGATCAAAGGGCGCCAGATCCTGCTTCATAAAATTAATAAAGGTCCGCTCGGTCAGGGTGGGCACCTTGTCCTGGAGCTGG
>JAKSBM010000788.1 GCA_022361135.1 Desulfobacterales bacterium
CTGGTGCGCAACATCAAAAAGAACCTGGTGAAACAGGTCTTCTCCACCCTGGAAGGGCTGGAAGAGGAGAAGTACATCGAATTCTACGAAGAGTTCGGTCAGGCCCTCAAGGCCGGTATCCCCACGGATTTCACCAACAAGGACCGTCTGGCCTCCCTCATGCGGTACAAGACCACCAAATCCGGGGATAAATACATCTCCCTGGACCAGTACATTGAAAACATGAAGGAAGACCAGAAGGAAATTTATTTCCTCACCGGTGAAAGCCTGGCCTCCCTCATGAATTCTCCCCTGCTGGAATCCCTGAAGGCCAAGGATTACGAAGTTCTGCTCATGGTGGATCCCATCGACGAATGGGTGACCCAGTCCCTGCCCGAATACAAGGAAAAGAAACTGAAATCCGCGGAAAAGGGCGACCTGGACGTGGAAAAGGTGGATGACGAAAAGAAAAACGAATTCTCCGCCCTGCTCTCCTTCCTCAAGGGGAAATTGGAAGACAAGGTCAAGGAAGTCACCGTGTCCAACCGTCTTAAGGACTCCGTATCCTGCCTCTCCGGCGATGACTACGGCATGTCCGCCTACATGGAAAAAATCCTCAAGGCTTCGGGCCAGAAAACACCGGACCAGAAACGGACCATGGAAGTCAACGTGGGCCATCCGGTTATGGCCAAGATCAAGGAGATCTTTGAAGCCGACACCACCAACCCCGTCCTCACGGATTACAGCGATCTCCTCTTTGACATCGCCATCATCTCCGAGGGGGGGAAACTGGAAAACCCCGCCCGCTTCTCCAAGCTGGTGGGTGACCTGATGACCAAGGCCATTTAATGATCGTATTTATCGAAACACTGGGGTGTTCCCGGAATCAGGTGGACAGCGAAATCATGCTGGGCAAGCTGACCGCCGCCGGGCACACGCCCACCCATGACCCGGCCCTTGCCCAGGCCATCATTGTCAACACCTGCGGCTTCATCACCTCTGCGGCCGATGAAGCCGTGGAGACCATCCTGGACATGGGCCGGTTCAAGACCGAAGGCGCCTGCCGGCGCCTGGTGGTCACCGGCTGCCTGGCCCAGCGCTACAAGGACGACCCCGAGCTCTGCAAGTCCCTGCCCGAGGTGGATGCCTTTTTGGGCACCGCCGCCTGCGAGCAGATCGTGGATGCGGTGGAGGCAAAGGATGCCCAGCCCCTGACCCCGTTCCCGGCCGTCAACGACCGGGGATTCCAGGATCTGTCCGTGGACCGGGAATTGTCCGCCGATCCCTTTGCCTACATCAAGGTATCCGAAGGCTGTAACCGCCATTGCACCTATTGCATCATCCCCAGCCTGCGGGGCACCCAGCGCTCCCGGCCCATTTCCGAGATTGTGAAGGAAGGCCGGATCCTGGCGGACAAGGGGGTGAAGGAACTCATCCTCACGGCGGAAAACACCACCGACTACGGCCAGGATCTTGACCGGGAAGTCGGTTTGGACCAGGTCCTTTCGGCCCTGGCCGATGAGGTGGCGGAGGATAAAACCTGGATTCGTTTCCTCTACACCCATCCCCGGACCCTGGATGCGGCCGTGGTTCAAGCCGTGGCCGACCACGACACCCTTTGTAACTATTACGATGTCCCCATCCAGCATGCCCATTCCGCCACCCTGAAACGCATGGGCCGTCCCTACACGCGTGAAGACCTTCTGGATCTCTTTGCCATGATCCGGAAGCATGATCCGGCGGCCAGCCTGCGCACCACGGTGATCGTGGGGTTCCCCGGGGAAACCGAAGAAGAATTCCAGGATCTCATGGATTTCATCCATGACGTGAAATTCGACCACCTGGGGGTATTTAAATATTCCGATTCCGAGGATCTTAAATCCCACGGCTTTGCCGACCACGTCTCCGACGAGGTGGCCGAGGAACGCTATGACAAGATCATGTCGGCCCAGGCCGCCATTTCCCAGGCCGTGAACCAGAGACATCTCAACCAGGTCTATCAGGTCCTGGTGGAGGAAAACCCAGAAGAAGGCGTCTTCATCGGCAGGACCATGTTCCAGGCACCGGAGGTGGACGGGGTGACCTTTATTTATTCCGATGGACTTGAAATCGGCACCCGTGTTCATGTAAAGATAACCGATGTCTATGAATATGATATTGCCGGAGAAAAAATAGAATGAGTGCTGATTTAAAGGCCCGGATCATCAACCTGGTGAAGCCGGACCTTGAAAAGGTTGAAGTCGCCCTGGAGGAGAACCTGGATCCCAATCTGGATCTGGTCAAAGAGATCGCTTCCCATCTGCTTTTCAGCGGGGGGAAGCGCTTGCGTCCCCTGCTTTTGATCCATTCGGCCCGCCTCTGCGGCTATGGGGACGGCCGGGAAATTGAATTTTCCACCATTTTTGAGTACCTCCATGCCGCCACCCTCCTCCACGACGATGTGGTGGACGGGGCCGACCTGCGCCGGGGCAGACCCGCTGCCCACACCCAATGGGAAGCCCCCCAGGTGGTCCTCACCGGGGATTTTCTGTTGGCCCGGGCCCTGAACCTGGCCGCTCGGACCCGGAAACCCGATCTCATCGCCGTCATTGCCCGGATCACCCAGGAAATGTCCCAGGGGGAGATCGACCAATTGTATTGGAAGGGCAGCACCGACCTCACCGAAGATCAGTATTTGAAAATTATAGAGCGTAAGACCGCCGTCCTCATTGAAGGGGCCACCCGGTCCGGGGCCATCCTGGCCGGTGTTGATCCGGAAAGGGAAGGGGCGCTTAAGGATTTCGGTTACCACATCGGCATGGCTTTCCAGATGGCCGATGATCTGTTGGATTACACGGCCACGGCCCAGGAACTGGGGAAAAATCCCGGTGCGGACATGCGGGAGGGAAAGCTGACCCTGCCCTTGCTCCATGCCATGGAAAAGGCCGATGCCGAAGAGCGTCAGTGGATGTGCCATGCCATGGCCGACACGGAATTCGACCCGATCCGCTTTGAAGCCCTGAAGGAAAAATTGGTCCGCCTGGGCGGCCTGGACTATACCCGGGAACGGGCCGAAGACCATGTGGCCCGGGCCAAAGCCTGTCTGTCCACCTTCCCGGACGGGGAATCCAAAGACCTTCTCAATTTAATCGCCGACTATTCCGTGGCGAGAAAGGTGTAAGCCATGTTACGGAGAGCATTCCCATGGGCCCTGGTGATCTGCCTGGCCCTGGTTGGACTTGTGACCATGGAGTGGGCCCAGCCCCCATTGTCCCATGCCAAGGCCCCGGCCGGCACCCTGACCCGGGTGACCGCAGGCAGCCAGACCATTGTGGATAAAAATATCCCGGGGGCCCGGGATAAAGCCGTTTCCCAAGCCCTGGAACGGGCGGTGCAGAATGCCGTGGCCGAGCTGGTTTCCCCCCAGGTCTTTGCCGCCAATTTGGAATTTCTCTACGACCGGATTCTGCCCAAGAGTCAGGAATACCTGGTGACCTTCCGGGTCCTGGGCGGGGTGGAGCACAAGGGCAAATACCGGGTGGGGGTGGAATCCACCATCCATCTGGGGCTTTTGGAAAAGACCCTCACCGATGCCAGGATCCTCCATGCCGGCACGGACAAGCCCCGGCTCCTCTTCCTCATTGCCGAACAGACCCCGGAGAGCCTGCTGCCCCGGTATTGGTGGGGACAGAATCCCCAGCCCTATATTTCCCTGGCCGAGTCCACCCTGGCCTCCCGCCTCATGGAAGATCGTTATCCCCTGGTGGGACAGGGGCCGGAACGGCCGGATCCCGCCCAGTATAATATCCAGTTTGCCACCATTTACGACGCAGCCTCTGCCCTGGCCTTGGGGCGGGAGCTTTCCGCCGACATGGTGATCCTGGGGCGGGCCCAGTCCGGTGCGGCCATGAATCGCAAGGGGGATGAAAAGGCCTTTGACGCCCAACTCCGTCTGGAAGTTTACGAGGTGGCCTCGGGCACCAAGGTGGCCGATGCCCAGGGGCGTGCCGTGGCCGCAAGCGACATGGACCAGGAGGGCTCTGTTTTGGCCATGGTCCGGGCCGCCGAGGAAACCGCCCGGGATTTGACTGCCAAGCTGGACGAATTCTGGACCCGGAACCTGAGGAAGGAAAATACGTTTGAAGTGGCTGTCCATGGGGAGGAATTCCTGCCCCGATATATCGCCCTGAAGAACCGTTTCCGGGAGATGCAGGACATTGAAAATTTCCAGCCCAAGGAGGTGGGATCGGACCAGGCCCTCCTGGACATGGTTTACAAGGGCAGCCCCGACCTCTTTGCCGACACCGTCATGCTGAAGACCTTTGACGGCTTTGGCCTTGAGGTGGATGTGGTCTCCGACGGTCTGGTGACCATCCGGTTCATCGAAGAGATGCCCGAACCGCTTTCCGCTCCCCTCCAGTCGGAGGCTCAGAACCTGATCCCCGACCAAGGGGATGCAAACCCGAACATGGCACCGGCCGTGGAGGAAAATCTAAAAAAAGAAGGGGAGACCCCGTAATTCCCCTTGACGACCCATGGGGTTTTTGGTAAAAAGATCCCCACGTTTTTAGGCGCGTAACTCAGTTGGTAGAGTGCTACCTCGACACGGTAGAAGTCAGCGGTTCAAGTCCGCTCGTGCCTACCATAAAAAATAAAGGCCCAGGAGTTTTTCTCCTGGGCCTTTTGTATTTATGGGGCTGATTATCAGGCAAACCACCAGCGTTCGATGGCCTTGTGACTGTCCGTTTCCCAGAGGCCGGACAGGGGGCCATGGGCGACCTTCTTGCTGCGGGCTTCCACATAGTCCTTGTAAAAGGGGATGATGGCGCCGCCCTCGTCCCGGACGATGCGCTGACATTCTTCGTAGCTTCCCCTGCGCTTGGTCTCATCCAATTCCGACCGGGCCGACAATAGCAATTGATCGAATTTTTCATGTTTGAAATGGGTGTCATTCCATTTGGCATCCCCGGAATAGGCCACGGAGAACATCATGTCCGCGGTGGGCCGGCCACTCCAATAACAATTGCAGAAGGGCTTCTTTAACCAGACATTGCTCCAATACCCATCCTGGGGTTCCTTGCGCAGGTTGATGGTGATTCCTGCTTTTCTTGCACTTTCGGCAAAGAGGGTGGATACATCGATGAATCCGGACATGTCCGAGGTGTGCAGGGTGATGGCCTGGCCTTCCATGCCGGCCTTTTTCATGTGGAAACGGGCCTTGTCCGGATCATAGGTACGCTGGGGCAGGTTTTTGGCGTAGTATTTATTGCTGGGGGTGATGGGGTGATCATTGGCCGGGCTGCCGTACCCCCGGAGGAATTTTTGAACCAGGGTTTCTCGATCCATGGCATATTTCAGGGCCAGGCGCAGGTCATTGTTGTTGAAGGGGGCCACATCGGTGTGCATGGGCAGGGTGTAGTGGTGCCCCC
>JAKSBM010000771.1 GCA_022361135.1 Desulfobacterales bacterium
CCGGCATGACCATCGATTATGGACAGCTCGTCATGGATAACGAATTTGCCGAAATGATTAAACACGTTGTCAATGGTATTCCGGTGAACACCGATACCCTCGCCGTTGATCTGATTGGAAAGGTAGGACCCTTTTCTCAGTTCATCACCGAGAAGCACACCTTTGATCATATGAGACAAATGTCACAGCCTTCCCTCATTGACCGGCGCGTCCGGGACAAATGGGAAAACTCCGGGGCCAAGAGCATGTACGAAAAAGCCCAGGAAAAGGCCCGTGATATCCTGAAGAATCACAAGCCCACTCCCCTGGCCGATGAGGTTAAATCTGAAATGAGATCCATCGTTGACAGAGTGGAAGCGGAAATTGCCGAAGCCAAGGAAAAGGAAGCCCGGGATAAGAAGTAAGGGATGATTTTTCCGATCGCTTGGCAGTGATCACCGTCATAAAGGGGCCTGTCTGCATTGCGCAGACAGGCCCTCTTTTGTTTTAACGTTTTTAATGCTAGGGCGGTTTTCAAGAATAGGTTCCGAAACATTGAAAGAATGGCCTTGCCTCCGTTTTGATCACACCCAAAAAGCTTTTAATTGCAGGGAATATGATTATTTGGTGTTACCCGAGTGGTTTTTGAGTGTGTTTAATCAGACCGTTTTTTTGAGACCCCCATAAAATGTGGTGAGAGTTTTCTGTATCTCTCTTTTGGTGCTTTGGTTGGACGGCCATTTGTGTCTGTGACCCGGCGATGACCGGGGGAGGCAGATTCCACTGCCAGCGTTGCGGTCGTCCTGACCGCAACGCCTGCGAAGGACTCTGTTCCATTCTTCCTGAAGCTGCCAGAGTCCTTAACGCCGTTCCATCTTCCTCCCCCCGCCATCACCTGACCCTCCGGGGGCGATTGGCAAATCCCATGGTCAAGCGTGCTGGAAAGGCTTTTAATCTGTGGTGAATCTTTAAAATAATGTTCCCATTGAATTCGTTTAAGGGGCGCAATGGATATGCCAATGGTAGATGGGGCCTTTTTTCATTTGATTGGAAGGTTTTTCTCCCCACCCGGCGATGACGGGGGGAGGAAGATTTCGCGACCACCTGATCCTCCGGGCGTGATTGGCAGATTCGACGGTCAACCCTGTTGGAAGGGGTTTAAACCATCGTGAAGATCGTCCATGGTTTCGGAAGATATTTTTGAGAACGGCTATGGTTGCCGGTTTAATATGGGTGACGCAGCCGGGGGCATTGGATCGGACTCATCCGTTCCACATCCATTCCATGATTGTAAATAGGTGGGATTTGAATTTTGAACAGGGAGGGAATTTCGATTGGCCCCGGCTAGGTTTTATTCCAGAGGAGAAGAAAATGGGACCAATCGAAATTACAATGGCCCCCAGGGGCAACGGCTGACATCCCCATGACATCGCCCCTGGGTTCCAAATTTTACAGCTCGCCTTTTTCAGCCATCTTAAACATCTTTACGATGGAGAACATATAGGCAATTACCACAAAGAAAAATGGGGCTCCCATGACAATGGCCATGGTTTTAATGGCGTTGAGCTTTCCCGAAGCCAACAGGCAAAGCCCGATCCCCCCCAAGGTAACGCCCCAGAGGACCCGCATGGGAGCCGAAGGGTTCAACCGGCCTTTGGACATCTGCATGGCAATGAAAAAGGAGGCGGAATCCGAGGTGGTCACGGCAAAGATGGTGATATTGATGAGGACGATGAGGCTGATCCACCAGCCCCCCTTCATGCTTCCCAACAGGGCATAGACCCCGGCCTCTCCGTTGGCCTTGACCGTATCCCAGAGGGGGAAGATACCGTTGAGTTCTGCGTAGGCGGCGGAGCCTCCCCAGATGGAGAACCAGAGGATGGCCATGACGGTGGGGACGAAAAGGACCCCGACGATGAATTCTTTAAGGGTACGGCCCTTGGAAATACGGGCGATGAATCCACCGCAAAAGGGGATATAGGAGATCCACCACAGCCAATAGAAAACAATCCACCATCCCAGCCAGGGGCGGGCTTCAAAGCTTCTGGCATCGGCCCAAAAACTATGGTCCACCAGGTGGTTGAAATAGCCCCCCAGGGTCTGGGTGAAAATGTTTAAAAGGTATTGGGTGGGGGCATGTCCGAAGAACAGCAGGAGTAAAAGGACACAGGCGGCCAGGATCATATTGGCCTGGCTCAGGTAGCGGATGCCCTTTTCAACACCGGTGGCCGCAGAAATGACATAGGCGATGATCAGCCCCATCATGACACCGGCCTTGCCCAGGTTGGATAGGTTAAGGCCAAAAAGGGTTTCAAGGCCATAGGAGATGGAGGCCACCCCCAATCCGATCATGGCGGCATTGCCACCAATGGTGCCCAGGGTACCCAGGCCGTCGGCCAATCGTCCCCAGATGCTGGTATTGCAGCGGTCCCCCAATATGCCGTAAAGCCCCGTGGCCACGGTCATGGGTTTTCCCTGGCGATAGGCGGGGAAGGCAATGGCCCATGCGGAAAGGGCAAAGAGGGACCAGCCGTGGATACCCCATCCTAGTATACTGATTTCAATGGCCTTGGGGACGCCGGCCTCTTTCCCGGCCAGGCCCATGTCAATGACCCGGGAGGATTCGTAAAGGTGGTTGAGGGGTTCGGTGACCCCGTAGAATACAAAGCCAATGCCCAGGCCGCAGGAAAAAAGCATGGCAATCCAGGTGGTAAAGGAAAAATCGGGGACATCATCTTCTTTTCCCAGTTTTAAATCCCCATAGTCGCTGAGGGCCAGGTAGAAACAAAAGAAAAGAACCAGGGCCACACCCAGGAGAAAGGCCCAGCTAAAGTTGAAGAGCAAAAAGTTTCGTATTCCCGTAAGTGTTTTTCCCGTGGCGTCTGGATAGACCAGGGCACAGGTGATCAGGGAGAGGAAGGTGACTAATACCGGCCAGAAAATGGCTTTATCATACCGTCCGAGGATTCTATCGATGGGGTTATTGTTTTCACTGCTCGCTTCCGTACTGGCCTCCATGGGTGCTCCTTCGCTTGGGTGTAAACATCATCCGGGCAGGTCCCGGGAACAACAATTGGCAGTTGTTATCAAAAAATGTGCCAGTTTTCCGGGTGGAAAAACCACGGGGCCAATCCGTCTGAAATGACTGGAGAAAAAATAGGGGTTAGGGGCCATTTTTTTTTATCCGTTTGAATTTAAGCCCTTACATCAGTGTAAGGGCAGATGTGTAAAACTGTTCCAAAGGGGTTACACAAGGAGAAGGCGGTGATGTGCGGGCGGAAGGTTGAACGCCGTTCTATGGGTGTGACAGCAGATGTCGTGCCAAAGGGATTTGTTCGGCACCCACCAGAACAATGGTGCCCTGGGGCAGGGCGGCCAGGTTGAATTCGGCCTTGGGCGTGAGCAATTTGCCCCGGTTGATGGTGGCGATGAAAAAACGGAAAGGGGGCAGGGGGACCATGCCCTCATCCACCACCATCCATTCCCCCTCCCGGCGGGTGCGCTCCCCAAAGGTGTTGGGCAGGCCTGTTCCCACCGAGGTCATCCGGGTTTCCATGGCCAGGATTCCCGGGGGATCGGCCATCTGGAAAATCCCTTCCACCCGGGGTTTCTCCACGGAATGGCGGTAGGCCAGGGTGAAATGCTCTCCGGGGTCCAGGGGGGCGGAAAAGATGAGCCTATTGTTCTGGTCCGGCAGACGCAGGGTGAGGCAGGAGATGGGATATCCCGACAGGAGAAAAAGTCCTGCCGGGATACAGAGTAAAAAGAGTTTTTTCACCATTTAGGGGCTCCTAGAGGGTGGCCATGGCGGCATCTTCCCGGGCCTTCCGGGCTTTTTGCCAAAAATAGATCAATACCATGGTGGCCAGGGCCCCCAGATTCACCAGGTGGGGGTTGAGGTGGATTCCGGCCAGGGTGAACCCATTGGGATTCACCAATAAAAAGGCCAGGCCCAAAAAGGCCAGGCGCTCCAGAAGATAGGTCTTGGTAATCCAATACCCCTGGATGAACACCGACCAACAGAACATGCCCACAATGCAGACGGGGATCATATAGCAAAGCTCCCCAAAGCTGGTGTTGTACATGAGCAATTTGGTGTTGTAGATGAACATGAAGGGCAGGGTAAAGGCGGCCAGATCCAGGCGGAAACTCTTGAATCCTGTTTTCACCGGGTCCGCTCCCGATATGCCTGCCGCCGCATAGGCGCAGAGCCCCACCGGGGGCGTATCATCGGCCACAATCCCATAGTAGAAAACAAAGAGGTGGACCGCCACGATGGGCAGGCCCAAGCTCAGATCCTGGGAAATGGTGAGGATGGCCGGTGCCGTCATGGCCGCCATGATGATATAGGTGGCCGTGGTGGGAAGGCCCATGCCCAGGATGATGCAGGCAAAAACCGAGAAGACCAGGGTGAGCATGAGGTTTCCCCCGGCGGCCTCGGTGATGAGGGTGGCCATTTTCAGGCCCAGACCCGTGAGGGTGACCACGCCCACGATGATGCCGCAGCAGGCACAGGCCGCGGCAATGCCGGCCATGTTCCGGGCTCCGGTCTCCAGTGAGGAGAGCAGCTCTTCCTTGGTCCGTCCAAAAAGGTAATTGTCGGGATTTTCCTTATAGGCCACATAGGCGGGGTCCAGGGAGTCCAGGCCCTGGGCTTCCAGCTCCGGGTAATCCCGCTTGATGCGAATGAAATTATTGGCCAGGGCGGTGAGGGCACCGGCCAGGATGGACCAGGAGGCTGCCGTGGTGGGGGTCCAGCGCACCACCAGCAACAGGTAAATAAGGATCCCCAGGGGTATGAGGAAATGGACACCGGAGAGGAAGGTTTTCAAGGCCGGGGGCATTTCCTCCTTGGTGAGTCCCCGGATGTTCTCCTTCACCGCCTCCAGGTGGACGATGCAGAAAATGGCGGAATAGGATAGCAGGGCCGGAATAAAGGCGGCTTTGACGATTTCGATGTAGGGCACCCCGATCATTTCCGCCATGATGAAGGCCGCCGCTCCCATGATGGGGGGCATGAGCTGGCCGTTTGTGGAGGCGGCCACCTCGACGGCACCGGCGGTGTGGGGTTTGAATCCCACCTTTTTCATCAAAGGAATGGTCATGGCACCGGTGGTCACGGTGTTGGCAATGGAAGAACCGGAGATGGAACCCATGGCACAGGAGGCCACAACGGCAGCCTTGGCCGGCCCGCCCCGGTATTTGCCCATGAGGGCGAAACTCAGGTTGATCAGGTATTGACCGGCACCGATTTTATCCAGGAAGGCACCAAAGAGGACAAAGAGGAAAACAAAGGTGGCCGATACCCGTAGCGGAACCCCCCACAGTCCTTCACCGGACATGAAGATGTGGTCGATGATCCGTTTGAAGGAAAAGCCCCGGTGGCCCAGTTCTCCGGGCATGTAGGGGCCGAAAAAGGCATAGAGGAGGAAGAGGATGCAGATGGCGGGCAGGATGGGGGAAATACTGCGCCGGGTGGCCTCCAGAACCAGAATGATCAGGGCGCAGCCAATGGCGATGTCATAGACTTCGGCATCCCCCACGGCCGTGACCACGTGGTTGTAGTGGGCAAAGAGGTAAAAGGCGCATCCCCCACCGGCCACGGCCAGGAGAATATCCCAGATGGGGAGCCGGTCCTTGGGGGCGTTCTTCCGCCCGGGGTAATACACAAAACATAGAATCATGGCAAAGGTCAGATGGACTGACAATTGCCGGGAACCGGCCAGCTCTCCTGCAAAGCCGGTGTAAATTTGAAACAGGGACATGGCAATGGCAATGGCCGTGATGATCCGACCCACCATTCCCTTCAGTTGCCGGGAACCCGCTTCGGATTCCTCCATGATGATCTGGCCGGCATTCTGATTTTTTGGGGATTTATCCTTTTCCACCGAAAACACCTCCAAACAAAGACAATACCGGGTACGGAGGCCCGCACCCGGTATCATTTTAAAGTTTACACACTATACCCAGGGGAATCGGTTACTTGATGATGCCGATTTCCTTGAAGTATTTTTCAGCACCCGGATGCAGGGGAACACTCATGCCCATGAGGCCCTTTTCCTTTTCAATGTTTTTGAATTTGGCATGGGCTTTTTTCAGCTGGGGCAGGTCAGAGTATACCGCCTTGAGGATGGAGTAGACAATGTTTTCTTCCAGATCTGCACTGGCGGCCAGCATGGCCATGACAGATACGGTGGGAACATCGGCATCATTGTTT
This sequence comes from Desulfobacterales bacterium, assembly GCA_022361135.1. The sequence continues at coordinate 6,197 of JAKSBM010000771.1, forward strand.
TTATAAGTGCCGCCCGGAACCATCTGTTTGGCGTAAAAGGGGTATTTGGCAATGAGTTTGTCCACATTGGGACCTTGGATGGGAACCACATTCATGGGAACCATGAGGGAGGCGTCGGTGATCACGGCCGCACCCACGGCCACGGTGTAGA
>JAKSBM010000696.1 GCA_022361135.1 Desulfobacterales bacterium
GCAAAGCCGTCGGCACCGATTTCATCGGAAAAGGCCTGGGTGACGGGGGCACCGCCCACCAAAATCTTGACCTGATCCCGGATACCGGCTTCCACAATGGCGTCCACGGTCTGTTTCATCATGGGCATGGTGGTGGTGAGCAGGGCGGAGAGGCAAACGATCTTGGCCGGTGTTTCCTTGATCTGGGCCACAAATTCCTCCGGGGCAATGTCCACGCCCAGGTTATGTACTTCCATGCCGGCACTTTCCATCATCATGGCCACCAGGTTTTTACCGATGTCGTGGAGATCCCCTTTAACGGTTCCAATGATCACGCCGGTGGTGGATGCGGTATCGCCTTCCCCCAGGAGGGGCTTAAGAATGTCCACGCAGCTTCCCATGGCCTGGGCCGCCATGAGGACTTCGGGGATGAACATATCTCCGTTTTCCATGCGTTCGCCAACGATGTCCATGCCGGCGATGAGGCCCTTGTTCAGGATGTCTGTGGGGGCATCTCCGGCGGCCAGGGCGGCATTAACCAGATTGGTGAGTTTGTCGGCATCGCAGCCCACCAGGGCGTCAACCATTGCATTGTAATCCGTCATTTTACTTCTCCTTTTTTGGGGTGGCCGGAAAAACCAGGCTCCGGCAGTTATGATATCATCCCCCAATGGGTTACAAATCCCATGCCAGCCCCGGGAAAATCCCCATCTTTTCTCCGGCCGCCGCCCATTGCCCCATAACCCACTATAATCACGAATTATTCCAAAGCCAGTTTTCCATTGGGAGAGGAAACAGCCGTTCCCGGCTATCCGGAAAGGGTCCCTGAATCATCAATTTTTGAATCAGGTATGATTCAAGCGAACCGCTTGTGAATCAAGCCAATTTTAATCGGATTTCAACCGTTTTTTCAAACCGGAAAGGCGGCGGGTGGTCTTATCATTGTCAAAGGCCATGTCAAAGGCCCGGGAGGAGCCCACCATGATGACCAGATGCTTGCCCCGGGTCATGGCGGTGTAAAGGAGATTACGCTGGAGCAATGGGCGGTGGGCTGTGGTGAGGGCGATGACCACGGCCCCGTATTCCGAGCCCTGGGACTTGTGGACGGAAACGGCATAGGCCAGGGTGAGTTCATCCAGCTCCGGCACCTCGTAGGGCACCACACGGCCGTCGTAGTCCACCAGGACCTGCCCCTCGGATTTGAGGATTTCATGGACCAGGCCAATGTCCCCGTTGAACACCTCTTTTTCATAATTGTTTTTCAGGTGCATGACCTTGTCCCCGGCCCGGAAAACCATCCCATTGGCCTCCATGCCCTCCCCTTCGGGATTGAGGGCGGCCTGGAGCTGCTGGTTCAGATTCAGGGTACCGGCCTCCCCCTTGTGCATGGGGGTGAGGACCTGGACCTCTTCAATGTGGGGAAAGGCCTTGGGAATCCGGTTGGCGCAGAGTTCCAGGATGGTCTGGACCACCTTGGTCGGGGACTGATTTTCAATGAAGTAAAACTCCGAAGCGGCCTCGGGGGTCTCCCCCTTGATCTCGGGCCGATCCCCGTTGCGGATGGCGTGGGCATGGCAGATGATGGGGCTCTGCCGGGCCTGGCGGAAGATATGGGTCAAGGAAAATACCCGTACCCGGCCCGAGGCCATGATATCGGCCAGGACATTGCCCGGCCCCACCGAGGGAAGCTGGAAGGTGTCCCCCACCAGGATGAGGCAGGCGGTGACGGGCAGGGCCTCCAACAGGCGATACATGAGTTCGGTGTCCACCATGGAAACCTCATCCACCACCATGGCATCCAGCTCCAGGGGATTGGAAAAATTCCGGCCGAATTCGTGGCTGTCCGGATCAAACTCCAGCAGCTTGTGCAGGGTAAAGGCCTTTTTCCCGGTGACCTGGGCCAACCGACGGGCGGCCCGACCCGTGGGGGCGGCCAATAGCACGGACAATTTTTGTTTTTTAAAAACGTGGCACAGGGCCCGGACCAGGGTGGTCTTTCCGGTTCCCGGCCCCCCGGTGATCACGGAAACCCGTTGCTCCAGGATCTGGGAAACGGCGGCCAACTGCTCCCCGGACAATTTCACGGCCAGGGAGGAGAGCACCTGTTCCAGGATCTGATCCTCGTCCACGGCATGGCCCGGGGCGGGCATGGTGAGCATGGCCTTGATGCGGTTGGCAATGCCGGACTCGGCCTTGAAAAGGGAATGGGGATAGACCTGATTTCCCCAAAGGCGGACCACCTCGTCGTCGGCCAATTGAGTCAATGCCGGTTCAAAAAGATGGGATTCCACCCCGGTGAGACGGCCGGCCTGTTCCATGAGTTCGGCCTTGGGGGCATAAACATGGCCCTCCTGCTCAAACTGGGCCAGGCAACAGGCCAGGCCGGCGGCCAGTCGTCCCTCGTCCCCGGGATCCATTCCCTGGGAGCGGGCAATGGTATCGGCGGCCCGGAACCCCAGGGCTGGAATATCCCGGGCCAGGCGATAGGGATCGGTGGTCAACACCTCCATGGCCCCATTGCCGTATGTCTTTAGGATCACCCCGGCCAGATCCACGGAAATCTGGGCCTCCTGGAGGAATTGCATGACCCGGCGCACGGCATGGTGTTCGTTCCAGACCCGGATCACCCGGGCCTGGGTGGCGGCCCCGATGCCGTTGACTTCCATGAGGCGTTCGGGTTCATTCTCGATGATTTCAAGGGTTTGGTCCTGGAACTTGTCCACAATGCGACCGGCCAGCATCTTGCTGATGCCCCGGATCAAGCCCGAGGAGAGATATTTCCGAATCCCCGACACCGTGGCCGGCAGGGCCACCTGGAACCGTTCCACCTGGAATTGATCCCCGTACCGACTATGGGAGGTCCAACGCCCCTCCAGAACCAGGGTTTCCCCCTCGGCCACCCCGGGTAATTTTCCCACCAGGGTCACCTGCTCGGAGACCCGATCCACCTTGAGGCGGCAGACGGTATAGAAATTATCCGGATTCTGGAAGGAAATCCGGCTGACCACGCCCTTGAGGGTAATCATGGCGCCCCCGGGATTGGCATCGAACCCATATGAATAAAAAGGGATAAATCCATGGGATGGAATCAGGCGGAATATTGGGAAATGATGTGGCGGGCCACGGCCATGAGGTCGTCCCCCACAAAATCCGGAGGTGTTCCCCGGTCGGCCAGGGTTTTCAAACTCTTTTCCCCATTGCCCGTGCGCACCAGACAGACCGCGGCACAGCCGGCATTCCGGCCACAGCCCATGTCCTTGGTCGAATCCCCCACCATGACCGAGGCGGCCGGATCAATGCGGTGGGTGTGGCAGGCCTGGGCAATGAGACCGGGTTTGGGCTTCCGGCAATCACAGCCCGCATCCGGGGTGTGGGGGCAATAGAAGATGTCGGCGATGCGCCCCCCGGCCGCCTCAATGCCCTGGTTCATCTTGGCAAAAATGGCCTCCAGGGTCTCCACCGGGGCCCAGCCCCGGCCGATGAGGCTTTGGTTGGTGATGAGGA
>JAKSBM010000191.1 GCA_022361135.1 Desulfobacterales bacterium
CCGCCTTGACAGCGGAGGCATTTACCTGAGATTATCTTAAAAGAGTCCGCCGATGCTGGTAGGCATGCAGGGCCAGAAAGCCGATGAAGGCGCCCCCTGCAATGGTATGCATTTTACCGGAGACCGCCAGGCCGCCCAAGGTTCCGGCAATGCCCAAGGCCATTCCCAATTTGACATTTCTCCGTGCCGTTTTCGTCCCCAGAATCCGAGAGCCCTTTTTCACCCACTTCCCACAATTGATGCCGGTTTCCTGGGAAACCCGGTCCAGGATGGATGCCGCCCGGGTTTTCACTCGATCATAGATCACCAGGATACTCCCCACGCAACGATTGAGTTTAACTTCCAGCACCCCCTGGGTGGCCCGGAGTTGTTCCACCAGGGTATCGCCGATCTCTCCGGTTTTTAACAGGGGATTTCTCAGCCTGAAACGGCCGAAGTGTAATGGGGAATGGGTATGCATGACGCCTCCTCCAATCAAGTGATAAATATCCCATTTATATCCCATTTACCGAACATTGAAAACCCCAACTCCAAAACGACACCATAACAATGTGATTGATTTTTTATTTTGTTATGTATATATAACTTTTTCCCGTTTGTTATTTTTATAATGAACATTGGTAATGGGAAGTTACAGATGTCAGACAAACCTTAACCCCAAGAAACAAAGGAAAACCCCATGGCAACCAATCGAATTCTTTATTTTTTAGCCGGTGCAGTTGTTGGCGCAGCAGGCATGGCATTTGCCACCAGCCCCAAGGGAAGGGAAATCATATCCGACGTCATCCAGGGCGGTGCAGACCTGAAGGGAAATGTGGCTTCCAAAATGGAAACCTTTAAAGAAGACATTGAAGATTATGTGGCCGAAGCCAAGTACAAACGGGCCCAGAAAAAAGCAGCCCCCACCCAGGAGGCTGACACCGAAACGGAAATCCCCACCGAGGAAGCTGCTTCAGACACCGCATAACATCCCCCTCACCGGGTAAGAATCACAGGATAACATATGAGTGTAATTCACAGTATTCCAGGCCGCGTCCGCTATTCCGCAGCCTCCGCCGGGGGTGTGGGACTGATCAAGGAAAAGGCCCTGGAACTCTTTGCCGATTTGGATATCCAGATCCAAATCACCTATAACCCCAGGACCCGTCGGGGTCTTTTAATTTTCACCCCGGACGCCCGGCTCACCCGGATCTTGACCGACCTCATTGATCTCCATGCCCGGGAGCTTGCCACGGTAACCGAAGCCAGCTATCCCCTGGCGGTTCCCCGGGATCCCCAACCCCTTTCCCTGCGCCACCCCGTCCTGTCCATCACAGGCAAGGTCCTGAATTTCTATGCCACACGGATGTTCATGCCGCCGGTTCTCCGTCCCTTCTGGTGCATCTTCAACATGGCCCCCCTGATCTGGAGGGGATTCATGTCCCTGTCCCGGGGACGACTGGATGTGGATGTCCTGGATGCCGCCGCCATTGTTTCGGCCCTGTTCATGAGGGACTTCAACACCGCAGGCACCATCCTCCTGCTCATGGAAATCAGCGAAACCCTGGAAGAATGGACCCGGGAAAAATCCAAGGGGGACATTGCCAGCCTCTTTTCCCCGGATGACAAGCCCATCTGGATCATGCGCAAGGGCGAACCCGTGGCCATCCCCTCCCATGAACTTGAATTGGGCGACCTGGTTGTTGTCCGCTCCGGGGGCCGTATCCCCGTGGACGGAGTGGTGGCCGACGGCCTGGCCATGGTCAATCAGTCCTCCATGACCGGTGAACCCATGGCCGTGAAGAAAATGGCCGGCAGCGAAGTCTATGCCGGGACCACCATCGAGGAGGGCAAAATCATCATCCTCTCCGAAGCCGTGGGCGTGGACACCCGATTTGCCAAAATTGCCAAAATCCTCACGGAATCCGAGGGGATGAAAGCCCAGATCCACAGCCAGGCCGAAAAGCTGGCGGACAAAATCGTCCCCCTTTCCTTTATTCTTTCGGGCATTGTCTTTGCCTTCACCCGCAACATGCGACAGGCCGCAACTGTGTTGCTGGCCGATTATTCCTGTGCCATCAAATTGGCCACTCCCCTGGCCGTGCGGGCCGGCATGCTGGAAACCGCCAAAAACGGCGTGGTGCTCAAGGGGGGGAAACACCTGGAGTCCATGTCCAAACTGGATACCATTGTCCTGGACAAAACAGGAACCCTGACCCAGGCCAGCCCCGAAGTGGTCAAGATCTGCCCGACCAACGGATTCACCCGGGAGTTTGTCCTCAGCCAGGCCGCCTGCATGGAGGAACATTTCCCCCATCCCATTGCCGATGCCGTCATCCGAAAGGCCGACGAAGAAGGCCTTGAGCACGACGAAGACCACGCAGAGGTGGAATATATCCTGGCCCACGGCATTGCCACCACCCTCGATGGCCAGCGCACGGTGCTGGGCAGCCGACACTGTGTCCACGAAGACGAAGGCATTGATATTTCCCAGGCGGAAATCGACATCCAGGCGTGCAGGCAGGAAGGTCTTTCCCTGCTTTACCTGGCCTGCGGCAACAAACTGGCCGGAGTCATCGCCGTAAAGGACCCGGTCCGGGAAGATGCCGAAGACTTCATCCGGCAATTGGAATCCAGACGGATGAAACGGATCATCATGCTCACCGGGGACAACAGGGAAACCGCGGCCAACGTGGCCGAAGAACTGGGCATCCGGGAATACTATGCCCAGGTACTCCCCGATGAAAAGACCCAATTGATCAAGGACCTCAAATCCCAGGGCCATGTGGTGGCCATGGTGGGGGACGGGATCA
>JAKSBM010000683.1 GCA_022361135.1 Desulfobacterales bacterium
CGCATCCAGGTCGGCGTCGGGCATGATGGCCACGATGTTCTTGGCCCCGCCCAGGGACTGGACCCGTTTGCCCGTGGCGCCGCAGCGCTCGTAGATGTACTGGGCCGTGGGGGTGGAGCCCACAAAGGAAGCCCCTTCAAGGTCGGGATGGTCCAGGATGGCGTTGACCACGTCACGGGAACCGTTCACCGTGTTGACCACGCCTTCGGGGAATCCCACCTCGTCAATGATGTCAAAGACCTTGGCCTGGGTCATGGGGACCTGTTCCGAGGGTTTTAGTACAAAGGTATTGCCCGTGACCAGGGCATAGGGCAGGAACCACCAGGGGACCATGGCCGGGAAGTTGTAGGGAGCGATGGCGGCGAAGACGCCCATGGGCTGGCGGGTGAGGGCACAGTCCACACCCTTGGCAATGTCTTCCATGCAATAGCCGGTCATCATGGTGGTGACGCCGGTGGCGTGTTCCACGTTTTCGATCATGCGGCGGACTTCCCCCCGGGCTTCGTCAATGGCCTTGCCCTGTTCCGTGGTCAGAACGCGGGCAATGTCTTCGAATTCGTCTTCAAAGGCTTCCTTGAGGCGGAACAGGTAGCGGGACCGGGTCAGGGGAGGGGTTTCCCGCCATTCCTGGAAGGCGTCCTTGGCTGCTTTGACGGCCTGGTTCACGTCATTGACCGTGCCATAGGGGACCTGGGCAATTTTTTCGCCCAGGGCCGGATTCCAGATGTCGCCAAAGGTGGTGGTGTCCGAGTCCACCCAATCGCCGTTAATGTAATTTTTAATGGTGGGAAGTGTCATGGTCGTCTCCTTGTGGAATCTTGCAATTATTGTGGAAATTCCGTTGTTGAATTCGAAAACATTATTTTGCCTGTTTCAAAAGTATCTCTTTCGTATATTCCGGACTATAATTTTAGGTAAATCGGATGTCAAGCGCAAAATGGGCGCCTAATTAATAAATTCGAAAAAAATGAGCATATTTTTGACAATATCTGGTGTTGTGATTGATTTGATCTTCGATTTTCGTTATATTGACCCGGAGTGAATAAGAAACCATCGCCCAATATAATAAGGAATGAAACCATGAAGAAAACCGACCCCCCAGCCCGTCCCGTGGATCGCATCGATTGCGAAATCATTAAACTCCTCCAGAAGGACGGGCGGCTTTCAAATACAGAGATTGCCAAAAAGATAAATTTGTCCGAGGGGACGGTCCGCACCCGCCTCAACCGGTTGATTCAGAGTGAAACCATCCAGATTGTGGCCGTCTCCAACCCCATGAAACTGGGCTATCAGATGGTGGGCCATCTGCGCATCCATGTGGAGGCCAATAAAACAGACGAGGTCCTGGCCGAGTTGGAAGAGATCCAGGCCCTCTGGTTCATCGTTCTCACCGCCGGGGGCAGTTCGGGCATCGATGCCGAATTCATGGTCAAATCCCTGGATGAACTCAATGACCTGGTCCATAACCAGCTCACCTCCATCGACGGCATCACCCACATCGAAACCACCCTTACCCTGGATTTTGTCAAACGGAATTACGACTGGGGCACAGCCCTGGAAGAAGACTAATTCCCTCCCCCCGGACCCGTCCCGGGTCCGGGCTATCCTTTCTATCCTTTATTTCACCTTTGATTCACATCTGAGATAGATGCGCTCTCCAGAGCCGATAAACCATTAAAAATAAGTGGGTTATCTTGTTTCGATTCTGCACGTCCAGAATTGAAGTTGAAAAATTCTTTAATTTTCAACACCTTCAATTTTTGCCCCCCGTCACAAGTGAATCATGGCCTTTGTATTAAAAAGTTATGATTTGATCGTAATGCCTTAAAAAACAAGATCTTATCAAAAAAGTATCACCCCTGGTCCGGTGGTTGCTCTTTATGGATGGCATGTTCAGTGATTCAGAATCCAATCAGGCGGAAACAGCGCCTTATCAGAATTGAAAACCATCAGGAGGTCATGGAAATGAGCAGTGAAAGTCAGATCCCGAGTCAGGCACAGGTTGTCATCATCGGCGGCGGTATTGTGGGGTGTAGCACGGCGTACCATTTAACGGAACTGGGGTGGAAGGACGTGGTGTTGCTGGAGCGGGAACGAATTTCTTCCGGGACCTCCTGGGCAGCGGCCGGTCTTCTGGGCCAGCTCTGGTCCACCTCTCCTTTGACCCGCCTGGCACAGTACGGGGCCGACCTCTACGCCGGCCTGGAAGC
>JAKSBM010000882.1 GCA_022361135.1 Desulfobacterales bacterium
CGCAGGCATAGACCCGGTCCGGCAGGCGGCCGGCCTGGTCCAGGATCTGTTTCCGGGCCTCCTTCCCAATGATGGATTGAAAATAGGTGACCATTTCCGGGAAGGGATGGGGGCCGCAGGCCGTGCCCAGGACGTAATGGGTGGTGTCCATGTTGCCCACCCAGTCCCGGAAGGCTTGATTGATGGCATCCTTGAGGGTGCGAGTGCCGTCGGTGACCGGGATCACCTCCGCCCCCAACCGTTCCATCCAGAAGACGTTGGGCCGCTGCCGGAGTACGTCTTTTTCTCCCATGTAGATGGTGCATTCCAGCCCCATGCGGGCGGCCATGGTGGCCGTGGCCACCCCGTGCTGGCCGGCCCCGGTTTCGGCAATGACCCGGGGTTTGCCCATCTGTTTCACCAGAAGGCCCTGGCCCATGACGTTGTTGGCCTTGTGGGCCCCGGTGTGGTTGAGGTCTTCCCGCTTGATGTAGATCTGGGCCCCGCCCAGGTGACGGGTGAGGTTTTCCGCATGGGTCAGGGGGGTGGGGCGGCCGGAATAGTTGGCCATGAGTTGGGCATATCTGTCCCAGAAGCCGGGGTCGGCCTTGGCCGATTCAAAGGCGGCTTCCAATTGGTCAAAGGTGGGGATGAGGATTTCCGGCAGGAATGCGCCGCCGTACTCTCCGTAATACCCGTGGTGCTGCATGATGTTCTCCTGTTCCCCCGAGGACTGATCGGGTGTTTGTTTCTATGTAAAGAAACAAAATAGAGGAGTGTTCATCCTTTGTCAAGCATGGAAATGCCATGGGGCTTTGCGTCGGAGAATTGACACGGTCTACAGCTGACCGTGTCGGAAGGGGGGTAACGCCATGGTGACGCTTTAAAAGAATGTTTCCAACCGGGTCCAAACCTCATACATGGGCCGCTAAAATTAATCCCAAACCGAGCCCATGGTTTGGGATTAATTTTTCTGAGACCCCCTATGGGGGCAAATCAGCCGTTGCGTTTTTCCGTGAAAATCCGGCCCAAGAGCGCCATGAAGCTGGATAGGCCGGGTTCCTGGATCCGGTTTTCCAAGCAGGCCACGGACAGGGGCATGGGAAAGGGGGGGCACCCGTCCCAGATGGTGATTTCACCCCGTTTGGCCATGTCCCGGGCCTGGCTCAGGGGCATGAGGGCGGCCCCGGTGCCGGATTTGACCAATGCGGCCACAATGGTTTCGTCCACGGCGTCGGCCACGGGGCTGATGGAAAGGCCGCGTTTTTCCAGCCGGGGGGCAAAGGACTGGTGGTAGGGGCAGTGCTGGTAGGACCAGACCCAGGGGAGGGCAGCCAGGGCTTCCCAGCTCTCCGGGATGGTGGGAAGATCCGGGGGCAGACCCACGCAGATGGGGATATCCCGCAGGGGGGTGGACCGGATCTGCGGGGTGTCCATGGGGCCGAAGTGGAAGCCCAGGTCCACCTGACCCTGGACCAGGGCGTCGGCCAATTCATTGGACCGGGTTTCGGTGAAGCTGAGCTTGAGCCGGGGAAAGACCTCCCCCGAACGGGCCTGGATGGTGGAGAGCCCGATGAGGTCCGGGGTGGTGTTGATGCCGATGGCAAGGCTGCCCCGGGGTTGGTGGGCCAGTTCCCTGGCCGTGGTTTCCAGGCTGTGGGCGGCCTGGACCACCTTTCTGGCCCGTGGGATCAGGGATTGCCCCTCGGGGGTGGGGACCATGCCCCGGGAGGTGCGGCGGAACAGGGGGACTCCCAGGTGGGCTTCCAGGGCCTTGACCTGGCTGCTCACGGCCGAGGGGCTGTGGTGGAGGCGGGCGGCGGCCCGGGTGAGGTTGGCGGTTTCGGCCACGGCCAAAAAGGTTTTGAGTTGGTAGAGTTCCATGGGCCTCCCTGGGATGACGGGGTTGGGCAGCGTTCGATTTTTCCGAACGCTGCCTTGGGATCATTGCCATGGAAATAGCCCAGGGGCTTTGTTAAAGCAATGGAAATCTCAATGCATTAATTCCAATCCTTATAGCCATGGAGGTGTTCCTTGAATTCGATTGCCTTGACCGTCCCTGACCCCGAGACCTATGTTGCCGCCGCCCTGGAGATGGACATTGCCACTGCCCGGTTGATTTCCCCCCGGGAGTTGGTGTTTGATATGCGCACCCTGCTGAAATGCTGCTGGGGATGCGAGGGGGGTGCCCGGCGCAGTGAAAAATGCGCCATTCGCCACGATTCCTATGCCGAACGGGTGGAGATGGTGCGCTCCTACTCCCGGATCCTTGTCCTCCACGGCCATGGCAACCAAGCCATGAGCCGGGCGGTTCTGGAGATTGAACGCCGGGCCTTCCTGGACGGCCATCATCTGGCCTTTGGCATCCGGCATTGCAGCCTGTGTAAACGCTGTGCCCTGTTCCAGGGAAAACCCTGTATCCAGCCTGAAAAAATCCGGCCCTGTGAGGCGATTTTCGGCATTGATGTGTTTTCCACGGCCCGGAACCTTGGCCTGCCCTGCCATCCCCTCCGGGACAGGGATGCGGTCCAGAATCGGTATGGGTTTGTTTGTCTGTTTTAAATATTTTGAATATCTGCCTTTGCCGGGCGGGCTGTCCGACGGAGGCGGGGAAAAGGAGATTCCATGAAGTTTGTACATACCAATATTGTGGCCCGGGATTGGAAGGCCCTGGCCGAGTTTTATGTTTCTGTCTTTGATTGCCGGATAAAGCCGCCGGTTCGGGAATACCAGGGGGAATGGCTGGACCGGGCCACGGGGTTGACCCGCGCCCGGCTCAAGGGGGCCCACCTTGTGTTGCCCGGTTATGGGGATGACGGTCCCACCCTGGAGATTTTCACCTATGAAGAGATGGCGTGGGGGGCGGATGCCACCGCCGCCACCCGGGGCTTTTCCCACATCGCCTTTGAGGTGGATGATGTGGAGACGGTTTTAGCCAAGGCCCTGGATGCGGGCGGGCAGATGCTGGGGCAGGTGACCCGGCGGGATGTGCCGGCCGGCACCTTGGTTTTTGTTTATTTCCGGGACCCCGAGGGGAATATTGTGGAGATCCAGTCCTGGGATTCGGGGGAAAACTAATTTTCCATAAGGGGGGCTTTCCTTTGGTGTCGTTTTTTTTAAAGGTGTTCTGGCAAGGGAGGCCCAACCCGGTCCGGAGCGGGGCACCCTTGCTTGTCCCAGAAAGGGTGGAAACAGCCCCTATGCGTCATTGCGGGACAGCTCCAAAACTGCGCTCCAGTTCGTGCTCAAACAGTTGGAGCTGTTGCCCCTACATTTCGCAAGGGGCTGTAGTCCGCCCTTTCAACGGCCTGCCCAAGGCCACCCCGCCCCGAACCTAACCATTGGAACAAATGGAGAGGGGGAGGGTTTTAAATTGGCGTGGTTATCAAAAATATGTTCTGAAACCATGGACAAAGTTTGCCATAAGCTATCGCATGTATGCTGTTTGGCACCAGTCAATGGGAACATTATTTTAAATTTGGCAATTATACCCGGAAGATCAGGTGATGGTGGGGGGAGGTAGCGGAATCTTCCTC
>JAKSBM010000499.1 GCA_022361135.1 Desulfobacterales bacterium
GCCAGATGAACCACCGAGGTATCCACGGAAATCACCAGGTCCATGTTTTCAATCACGGCGGCGGTGTCGGCAAAATCAAAAAGATCATCCCCCAAATCCTGGGTCAGAAGGGTGGCCGGTGGCACATCGGTCCAGTCCTCATATTTATCCTTTTGAATCCCATAGAGGGACACCCCTTCCATTTGGCTGATCCGGGTAAAGGCGGAAAGAAGACAGGAGCGATTTTTATTATTTTTATGACCGGGATTTCCGGCCCAAACAATCCCCACGCGGAAGCCTGCCCCGTCCTTAAGACGTCTGGACCAGGATTCGGCCATGGCGGCATCGGCGTGGATATAGGGGACCTGGGCGGGAATGGTTTCCGATGTGGTGCGAAAATGATAGGGGAGATCCAGGATGGGGCATTGGCTGTCAAAGCGGTCAATGTCCCGGGTACTGCCCTTGGTATGACGCACCCAGAGCTTATCAATGGCGTCCATTCCCATGAAAAGGCGAGCCAGACTGGGAGAAGACTCAAAGATAACCCGCCCCCCCGCCCCCTTTAATAAGGGAAGGTAGCGGACAAATTGAAGGGTATCCCCAAGGCCCTGCTCTTCATAGACAAAGATACTGCGACCGCAGAAATTGGTTCCATTCCATTTCCGGGCCGGATCAATGTCCCGCCGGGGGGTGTCGGGACGCTTCCACCGCCACCGGTAGGCATCAAATCCCTGTTCCAGATCCCCCATGGTCAACAGACACAAGGCCCGGTTCCAATGGGCATCCACCATGTCCGGTTCCAATTCAAGGGCCCGTTCATAATGGGACATGGCCTGTTCCAACTCTCCCAGATTGGCCAGACAATCCCCCAGATTATTCCAGGCCGCAGAATAATCCGGAACCATCTCCGTGGCCTTTTGGCAATAGGCCCTGGCCGTTTCAAAGGCACAGAGCCGGATGTGGGCAGCCCCCAGATTATTGTAGGCCATGTGGTGATTGGGATCCAACTCCAGGGTTTTTTCATAGCATGAGATGGCCCCCCTGTAATCGGCTTCGCTCTGCAGGGCATTACCCATATTATTATGGCAGGCCGCGTTATTGGGACCCAATTCAATGGCCCGGCTTAGATAGGTTTTGGCCATGGGGATATCTCCCCGCCCCGTGGCCAGCACCCCCATGAAATGAATGGCATCCATCTGGTTGGGCTCCCGTTCCAGAACAGCCCGGTAATGTTGTTCCGCCCCATCCAGATCCCCTTTATTGTGGCATTCAATTCCCTGTTCAAGCAGCTGCAGGATGGTGGTTTTATGCTTTCCCATCTGATTCTCCCAGTTTTTCAAATTCTCTTCTGGCGGTTTCCAAACTTTCGGGGGTGCCGATGTCCCGGTGATACACCGTATTTTCAAAGGTAAAAATCCGCCCCAATAACCGGGGCAGCACGTCCAGGCTCAAATCGATGAACTCCCGGTTCAAGGATGCCATGATGTCAAAGACAGGGGGCTCCATGATATAAACCGCCCCATTGGCCAGATTCCCGGGGGGAGACGCCGTCTTCTCATGGAATGCTGTGACCACCCCTTGGGGGTCCAGCTCCACGATGCCGCAACTTGATGGGGAATCCGTCCGAAAGGTCATCATGGTCATCACACAATGCCGGGGCCTTTGGTCATGGGCCCGGATGAACTTTTCCAAATCAAAAAGAGATAAATTGTCCCCATGGATGACCATGACCGGCCCGGGCATGAATGAAGAGCGATGCTTCAACAGGGTCCCCCCGGTTCCGAGGAGATCCTGCTCGTGGAGCAGACTCACTCTATTTTGCATTCCATCCCGGGTAAGGGCGTCATGCACCTGGTCGGCCAGGTAATGGGTATTAATGAAAATCCCATCAATGCTCTGATGATCGAGGATGTCAAGCCAATGACGGAGCAAGGGCTTTCCTTGAATGGAGACCAGACATTTGGGAATTTTAAGGGTAATGGGTCGCAACCGGGTACCAAGCCCGGCCGCAAGGATGAGTGCCTTCATTCTTTTCCTTGGATGATTACGATTATATTTGAAGGGATTAAGGAACCTGTTGGATCATCTCCAGCACTTCCGCCTTGGTCAATGTCCAGGGATTGGTTCCCGAGCTGTACTCAAAATCTTCAGAAACGGATTCACCGGCGCCCCCCTTGGGGGCAAACTTAATGTATTGGGACTCAGGCCGGATGATGAATCGATCCTCAAACTCCAGGGTCATGCGGGCCTCATCCCTGGGAATCATTACCTCGTGGAGTTTTTCCCCCGGACGAATCCCCACCACATCAATATCGCAATCCGGACCAATGGCCCGGGCCAAATCCATGATATTCATGCTGGGCAATTTGGGGACAAACAATTCACCGCCCGCCATATCCCTGAGACTCTGGAAGACGAATTGAACCGCCTGCTCCAGGGTAATCCAAAACCGGGTCATCCGGGGATCGGTCACGGGCAAAACCCCCTGCTTCACCCGTTCACGGAACAAGGGTACCACACTGCCCCGGCTGCCGATGACATTGCCGTAGCGCACCACACTAAACCGGGTTCTGTGGCGCTTCCCCGCATAGGAATTGCCGGTGATAAACAATTTATCGGAACAAAGCTTGGTGGCCCCGTAAAGATTCACGGGGTTGGCGGCCTTGTCCGTGGACAGGGCAACGACCTTTTCCACATCACTGTCAATGGCCGCATCAATGACGTTCTGGGCCCCGATGATATTGGTTTTAACCGCCTCAAAGGGATTGTATTCTGCGGCGGGCACCTGCTTTAATGCGGCCGCATGGATCACCACATCCACATCGGAAAAAGCCCTGTAAAGCCGATCCCTGTCCCGAACATCGCCGATGAAATATCGAATGGGGAGGGTGGGGGGAAATTTTTGCCGCATTTCGTGTTGCTTTAACTCATCCCGACTGAATACGATAACCTTTTCAGGGGAGTAGTTTTCAAACACCATGTCCACAAATTTTTTCCCGAAAGAACCGGTGCCTCCGGTGACAAGAATCACTTTATTGTCTAACATTGAATGCCTCATTACCTAATCTAAAAATGACTTGAAGTTATACTATAAAAAATATTACAAATACTATGCCAACATGCAATAGAATTATTGGAACGCTGCGATCACGCCGGATACATCACCCATAATCCAACTATTTTTAGGATGAACATGAGAATACTTGCCGTTGCCGCCCACCCGGATGATGAGGTACTGGGATGCGGGGGCACCCTTGCCAGATACTCGGCCCAGGGCCATGAAGTCCATGCCCTCATCGTGGGGGAAGGGATCACCTCCCGCCATACCCCGCCCTTCCCTCCCCTTGAAAAGGAAATCAAATCCCTTCACCAGGCCGGACGCAGCGCCCATGCACTGCTGGGACTCCAGAAAAGTCACTTTCTCAGTTTACCGGACAATCGGCTGGACAGCCTCCCCCTTCTGGATGTCATCAAGCCCATTGAAGCCCTCATCCAGGAACTCAATCCCCATGTGATCTTCACCCACCACCAGGGGGATTTAAATGTGGACCACGGCATCGTCCACAGGGCTGTTTTAACGGCGGCACGACCGGGCCAGGGCAACGCCGTTAAAACCATCTATGCCTTTGAAACCCTCTCATCCACGGAATGGCGATTCGACCCCGGTTCCGGGTTCTCTCCCAATGTATTCGTGGACATCTCCGCCACCCTGGACCAGAAGGTGGCAGCCATGGAAAAATACCAGGGAGAACTCAGGGCATTCCCCCACCCCAGATCGGCCCGTTCCATCCGCGACCTGGCCCGGTTAAGGGGAGCCACCGCCAACCAAAACGCCAGTGAGGCATTTATGCTCATCAGGGATATCATAGGATAAATCATGGATAACAGACCCGTTGTATATTGGATTCTCCAGGAAAACCAAGTCACCCCCACCATCATTGAATTTTTAAAATTTTTTGTTCAACGGATTCCCAACCTGAATATTCAATTTTTAATTCCCTCCATTTGGACCACCACACTGGAGGTTGCCGCCCCCTTGAATCCCGTTCCCTTTGACGGGGTCATCCACCACGACGAGTCCTACGACTGGGTCTGCCGCAAACGGGACGCCCTGGGGGAACTCAAGCTACCGGGGGGGTTGGATGTCTGGCGGGTCCTCCTTCTGGACGACATGAACGGCGGCCGTGTCAGCCCCGTCATTCCCAAATTGCCCGAAACCCCCAATTTAAAATTCATGATCATGCAATTGCCCATCCCCCTGGGCTCCACGGACAATGAAGAACGCATGGCCTATGCCTGCATCCATTGGGCCCACCAGCGCAAAATCCCCATCATCGGATATGAACTCCTTCCCTTTGACACCAAATGGACCATGGTCCAGGCCCTGGTGGACGGAGTCATTACCAACAATGAAAGGAGCCATGACTGGCTCACCTCGGAGGAGGCCGCCATCCCCGGCAGGGTCTGGTCCCTGCCCCGATATGAAGGCCGGCTCTTCACGGCCATCTCCTCCCAATTCTGGAGAAAAGCCATTGGCATCCCCCATCATTTTGCCGCCCATTACAAAGTTGCCGAAGATGCCCTGGTCCTTTATATTCCCCACAACGTGGCAATGAGCTTCGAATACAAGCAACTCATCCGCCACCTCTCCCAATCCCACCACAAGATCCACCTCATGATCTCCGTGGGCAAGGACCAGGGACGGGGGACACATACCCACCAGGAAATCGTGGAAACCTTGAGCCGGGAAGCCCTGGGAAAATTTGCCACCCATAGTTTCCACGACCTCAACAACACCCTGGACATGGCCCTGGCCGATGCCGTCATTGCCTGTTCAAGCTGCTATGCCACCTTAATGGCAGACCAGAACGCCATCCCGTCCCTCATCATCGACCCCGATGTCACCCCCCATACCAACGGCCACATCAAGGCGATTTCCAGTCTGGAAGAGCTGGATCACCAGATTGACGACCTGGCCCAGCGCCACGGCAAAGTCACCCGGTTGGAAAAAATATTCATCGAAATCCTAACGGCATTAAAAAAATAACCAGGACCCAGATCATGGATACATTCTTTAAAGGCAAAAAAATCGCAGCATACATTGCATTGAAACACCACACCCGCTTCATCATACCGGTGATGGAAAAACTCAAGGCATACGGGGCCGACACCATCTATATCGTCGGGGCGGCTGAACGCTCCCAGGAAGTCACTGCCATAGAAACCCAGATCCCCTATAAACATGTATTTGAATACACCCAACCAGGGGACCAGGAGGAGGTCCATGCCACCTACCTCACCCTGAGGGACGGATTCATCCGTGGAATTAAAAAAGATATTGCCATTGGATCATCCGCCCTGCTGACGGTGATGGACAAAAACCTCCAGTCCACGGCCCGGGAATACATTGGATTCAGAAACTTCCTGGACATTGAAAAGCCCGACCTCTGCTTTGCCCTCCACGAAATGAACCGTTGGGGAAAAATGCTGTCCTTCTGGTCCAAGAAAAAAAACATCCCCTTTATTTCCCTCCAGGAGGGCTTGACCAATGCGGCCGATTACATCTTCATCGGCCATGTTCAGTTCTCCACAGCCAACCTGGTATGGGGGGAAAAAACCCGGGAAAAACTCATTGGGTTTGAAGCCCCCTCGGACAAGGTTTATCCCGTGGGCAACACCCACATTGCCGAAGAAGTCAAATTGTTGAAAAAAAGGAAGGTCCGCAAAACCAAACGGAAACAATTGGGGTTGAAGGATCGCTTTACAATGCTTTTGCTCTTTTCCGCCACCCCGTCTCCGGTGCCGGAACTCATGCCCCTGTTTGAGCTTTTTGAACAGCGCAAAGACCTCAAACTCATTGTAAAATTCCACCCCGTCACCACCCAGCCCATCATTGAAGCATGGCGCCAGGCCATCCCGGAAAAGATAAAGAAACAAATCCGCCTCATCCATGGGGAAGAAAGCACCTATGACCTCATGGAAACCAGTGACCTCTGTGTCCAATCCGAACCCAGCACCACGGGCTTGGAAGCCCTGGCCATTGGAAAACCCCTGGTTCAGCTGAAGCTGGAGACGCCCGATCAATACCCCTATGATTTTGTGAATGCCGGTGTGGCCATGCATCTGACGCCCACGGAACTCCGGGAGCACCTTGAAGCAAAATTTGACTTTCACTCTCCGGCCACCCGGGAGGCCATCAAGGAATTTATCAAAGCCGAACTCACGGACACGGATGGGGCAAGGGATCGCATCATCCAAATCATGCAATCCGCCATCACCCATAACCAGGACACCCTGCGGCCGGAATTCCAATTCGCAACCCCGGATGCCGAAGAAGCATTGAAATGGTCCATGGTTCTCAACATCCCCCGGGATCCCCAACACTTTCTCCACCAGCTGGAACGTATTTCCGTCTATTCCGAGGGAGAAGGAGACTATGAAGTCATCCTGGTGAACACCCATCCCGATGTCCAGGGTTTGAAGGACATCCTGACCTCCCTGGAGGGCGATGTCACCGTGATTGAACGCCCCGAAGAAACGGAACTGGCCCAGGCCCTCAACGCCGGAGCCGCCCAAAGCAAAGGCCGTCACCTGATTTTCCTGGGACCGGAAATTGCCCCCAACCCGGATTGGCTCTCCCACCTCTCCCGGGCCATGGAGGCCGGAGACACCCCACGGATTTTCGGCGGTATGGTCATCAGCCCCAACCAGAACATTCGCCATGCCGGCATGAATGTGGATGCCAACAATGCACCGGCCCCGGCCTACCTCCACCTGGATCACAAATTTCCAAAGGCATTGAAGCCACGCCCCTTCCAAATGGTGGACCACTTCATCTGCCTGGACCGGGACATGTTTAAATCCCTGGGGGGATTCCACCCCCAAAGCGGGTACTATGCCTTCATGGACATCTGTCTGGCGGCCCAGGAAACAGAGACCCCAAGCCCGGTATTCTATATTCCCGAAGTTCAGCTCACCGCCATGACCGAAATCCAGCACCGGAAAAATTCAAACGCCTCACTCTATTTTTATTCCCGCTGGCAAAGCCGACTCTGGGACAATGAAAGCCAATTCTATAAAAATGATAATATCACCCAGCTACAGCTGGATGCCGCCCGCATGACCCGGGCCATGGAAATCATCAAGGGATAAGGAGAACAGCCATGCCCCATACCCTATCCCTCCACCGTCCCGTGGTGGCCCTGCTCCAGGCCAGGATGTCCTCCAGCCGCCTCCCCGGCAAGGTGATGAAACCCATTCTGGGTCGTCCCATGCTGGCCCGGCAGATCCAGCGTGTCCGCCGGGCACAACTGCTGGACGCCATTGTTGTGGTCACCAGCACCGGCCACGAAGACGATCCCGTGGAAGCCCTCTGCAGGGAGGAAGGGATTCCCTGCTTCCGGGGCTCCCTGCCCAATGTCCTGGATCGGTATTACCATGGGGCTTGCCACCATGGCGCCCAAACCATTGTCCGCCTCACCGGGGATTGTCCCCTGGCAGATCCGGAAAAAATAGACGAATTGGTTCTTTTTTACGCAGAAC
>JAKSBM010000203.1 GCA_022361135.1 Desulfobacterales bacterium
ACAGGCGTTTGGCAAAATAGGCAAGAAATAGACATTGCTAACCTCACGATATTAGTTTTTTATTACATGTTCCTATCAATGTCGGCTGGTGGTGTCAACTTCTTGTTTTTTCAGGAGAAATATCCGATTGGTCATCATGTGTAGGGCAGTCTGCCGTCTTCCTAAAATCTCGGGTACGATCTCCCGTGGGGGCAGTCGGCGGTGGGCCCCGTAGATAGGGACTGTCATTTTTCGGTGGGGGTGACCATCCTTCTCCCGGCGGTCATGTCTTTGGGAAACCAAAACAAAAAAGCCGCTGAAAAAATCAGCGGCTTTCATATTTTAAATGGTGGAGCAGAGGGGGATCGAACCCCTGACCTTACGGCTGCCAGCCGTACGCTCTCCCAGCTGAGCTACAGCCCCACAGAAGACTCATGCAAGATAGATGAATCCGGCCGTGGTGTCAACAAAAAAATAGAAATTTATGGGGAAAATATTGGCTGGAAATGGGCCATGGATAAAAATGGATAGGAATTCAATAATATATTGACACGTCGTTTCGGGAAGGGATAGTATGGTACGTTTTTAATCATTTTATACTTTTTTTTGGTAAGGATTTAAGGAGAACTTATGCTGGGTTATCTTCGTGAAAATACGGGAAACTGGATTATCAAATTATTTCTTGGGATCATCGTTTTGGTCTTTGTCTTTCTTGGAGTGGGTTCCTTTAATTCGAGCAGGAATAACGCCGTCGCCACCATCAACGACCAGGAAATTACCATTACGGAGTTCCAGGACGCTTACCGGAATATGGTTGAAGGTTTGCGTCGCCAGTTTGGAAACAGCCTGAATGATGATTTGCTTAAGGCATTGAACGTAAAACAGCAGACCTTAAATACCCTTATTGAGCAACGCCTTGTGGATCTGGAGGCCGATCGTCTCGATATCAAGGTTTCCGATGAAGAACTCCAGGGGGTTTTGCTATCCATCAAAGCCTTCCAGAAAAACGGGGCCTTTGACATGGAATTGTATAAAAAGGTCCTGGGTTTGAATTCCATGAATCCGGAAATTTTCGAAGCCCAGCAGCGGGAAGGCTTGAAACAACAGAAAGTTCGGGATTTGATACTGAGCAATGTCACGGTTTCGGATCTGGAAGCTGAAAAATGGTATCGCTTTGAAAATACCAAAATGACCATCGAATATCTCAAGGTGAGCCCCGAGGCATTTTCCAAGATCGTGGCCACGGATGATCAGATTAAAGCCCATTATGATAAGAATAGCACCGATTACAAATCCGAACCCCAGCGCAGGGTGGCCTACCTTAAGTTTTCCGCAAAGGATTATGCCGACAAAGTGGCGGTCACCGATGCCCAGGTCAGTGATTATTACCAGCAGAACATTGAGACCTATAAGACCCCGGAAAAGGTGGAAGCCCGTCATATCTTGATTCGCGTGGAAGAAGATGCTGCCGACGATGCGGTTGAGGCTGCCCGTAAAAAAGCCCTGGATGTTTATGAAAAAGCTGCCAAGGGCGAGGACTTCGCCGAATTGGCCAAAAAATATTCCCAAGGCCCCAGCAAGGACAGTGGCGGATACCTGGGAAGCTTCGCACGCAATACCATGGTTAAGCCCTTTGCGGACAAAGCCTTTGCCATGAAGGCCGGAGAAATTTCCAAACCGGTCCGCACCCAGTTCGGCTGGCACCTGATCAAGGTGGAAGCCCGTTTTGCCGCCAGCGTGGCCACCCTGGCCGAGGTGAAGGAACGCATCCGCAAGGAGCTGGCCTCCGAAGAAATGCAGAACATGGCCTATTACAAGGCCGGAGAAGCATTTGATGCCGTTGTGGATGGGGATGACTTTGAGCAGGTGGCTTTGATCGCCGGCAAAAAATTGGCCCAGACTGCTGCCTTTACCCGGGATGGATCTGGTCTTGATTTTGAAGAAAATCGGACCGGTTTTGCCGGTGCCGCTTTTGCACTTTCCAACGACGACATCAGTGAAGTAAAACAGTTGGGGGATACCTACTACCTGATTAAGGTGGTTGAAAGAATTTCCCCGAAGGTTCTTCCCCTGGACGCGGTGAAGGAAATCATCCAGGTGGAGCTGACTGCCAAATACCGGAAAGAGGCAGCGAAAAAACAAGCCGAGGCCCTTGTTGAAAAGGCCATGGAGGATAAGGATCTGGTAGCCCTCGCCAAGGCCCAGGGCCTAAATCTGGAAACCAGCAACTCCTTTACCCGGAACCAGTCCATCCAAGGGATTGGCGATTCCCAGGCCCTTGTAACGGCAGCCTTTGAGTTGACCCAGGAAAAGCCGGTTTATGCAAAAGCCTTGGAAACCACCCAGGGATATTATATTATTAAATTTAAGGGCCAGGAAGTTCCGGCCGACTCTGAAATCGCCAAATCTCTGGAGCAGGTTAAATCCCGCCTCATCGCGATGAAACAGCGCCAATACTACCAGTCCTGGATCGAAGAATTAAAGGGAAAATACACCATTGAGATCGATCCGAATTTCATCAACTAGGGATCACGGATGAAATAAAATGGGCTGAAACAGCCTATATTTCGGTTCATGTCTGAATTTATCAAAGGTTCAATGGTTGTCTGCTATTGAACCTTTGTTATAAGTGACCGAAGTCCACAGGTCATTTGTCCATTCTTATTGCCCCCGGAATCCCGTAAATTCAGGATAGGTACATATGAGAACCTTCGGGGTTGGTCTTTTGATTGTTGCTGCGGCCTTGGTTTCGGCCTGTGCGCCGCGGCAGCCGGCTATGGTTGCCGGCGATGGTTTAAAACAGGATCCCCAGGTGGTCCACGGGGTTTTGGAGAATGGGTTTCAATATTTTCTCCTGGCCAATCAGACCCCAAAGGACCGGGTCATTGTTCATCTTAATATCTTTGCCGGCTCAGCCCATGAAACCGATGATGAGCAGGGGGTGGCACATTACCTTGAACATCTGTTGTTCAATGGTTCCGAACATTTCAAACCCGGCGAACTTGTGGCGTATTTCCAATCCATTGGCATGGATTTCGGCGGCGATGCCAATGCACACACTTCTTTTTTCAAAACCGTTTACGATTTAAATCTACCCAAGGGCAGTCGGGACTACCTGGAAAAGGGGCTGTTGGTGATCCAGGATTATGCCAAGGGCGCCTTGCTTCTTGAGGAGGAAGTGGCCCGAGAAAAGGGGATTATCCTTGCCGAAAAACGGGAACGGGATTCCGCCTCCTATCGCACTTTTAAAAAATCCCTTGCCTTTGAACTTCCCAATTCCCTTTTGACCCGGCGTTTTCCCATTGGCACCACCCAGGTGATATCCTCGGCGGACAGGGCGCTTCTCAAGGGGTTCTACGATCGTTGGTATCGCCCGGACAATATGGCCTTGGTCATGGTTGGTGATTTTGATGTGGAGATGACCAAACAGATGATCCAGGAACGGTTTTCCCAGTTTAAACCCCGGCCGGCCAAGCCCATGGTGGAGCCGGATATTTCCTGGATACCCCACAAGGGGAAAAAATATTTTTACCACCATGAACCCGAGTCCGGGAGCACCACCTTGACCATTGAGCGGATTGATTCGGTTCCCTTTGAGGGGGAAACGGAAAGCGCATTGAAGCAAAGGGTTCTGGATGACGTCGCCGATGCCGTATTCCAATATCGATTGGACACCCTGGTCCGTGGAGAAAGTGCAGGCTTTACATCTGCTTCGGCCTACTCCGGGCAATTTTTAAGGCAACTGTCCGTTGCTGCCGTCACCGCCGAT
>JAKSBM010000535.1 GCA_022361135.1 Desulfobacterales bacterium
GGGGGCAATGTGGCCATTGACGTGGCCCGCACCGCCGTGCGCCTGGGGGCGGCCCGGGTGACCCTCCTCTATCGCCGGACCCGGGAGGAGATGCCGGCCTGGGAGGAGGAAATCCAGGCCGCCGAAGATGAAGGCGTGGAAATCCAATACCTCACCGCCCCGGTGGCGGTCCTGGAAAACCAGGGCCGTGTGGGGGGCGTGACCCTGATGAAGATGGAATTGGGTCCCCCGGACGACTCGGGCCGGCGGCGTCCCCTGCCCGTGGAAGACAGTGAATTTCAGATGTCCCTGGACATTCTCATCCCCGCCATTGGCCAGCAGCCCGATCTACCGGACAGGTCCAGTTTTTCCGGGGTGAAGATTTCCAAATGGCAGACCGCGGAAACCCGGGGAACTTCCCCGGCCACGGACCGGGCCGGGGTATTTGCCGGTGGGGATTTTCAGACCGGGCCGGGCATTGCCATTGGTGCCGTGGCTGCGGGCATGGAAGCTGCCCGGGCCATGGGGGATTACCTGGGCCTTGAATCCCATGTGACCGCTTTGGATCGGGAGGGGGACACGGCTGGTCAACAGGGGGATGCAAAGGAGCTTGTTTTCCGAGACATCCCCCATGATTTACCACACCAGCCCCGCCGGCCCATGCCGGAGCTGGCCCCGGCCTCCCGGGCCGGTAATTTCAGTGAAGTGGAATTGGGCTATGACCCGGATGAGGGCCGGGCCGAGGCGGCCCGCTGTTTGAACTGCGGCCATTGCTCCGAGTGCATGCAATGTGTGGACGCCTGCCTGGCCCGGGCCGTGGATCACACCATGACCGGAAACGTCCGGAAGATCCATGTGGGCGCCGTGATCCTGGCCCCGGGGTTTACCCCCTATGATCCCTCCTCCCTGGTTCCCTATTGCTACGGCCACAGTCCCAATGTCCTCACCAGCCTGGAGTTTGAGCGACTTTTGTCCGCCTCCGGCCCCTATGCCGGCCATCTGGTGAGGCCGTCGGACCGGGAGGAACCCCGGAA
>JAKSBM010000422.1 GCA_022361135.1 Desulfobacterales bacterium
CCACTGCAAAAAGGCCCCTTCCGGGGAAGGCACACCTGGCAGACCATCAATTCCACAGGCGCGCTTCCCCAAAAGGGGCGAAACATCCCTTACCCACCCCATAGGGGGTTGGCACCCAATCTAGGGACGTTCCAAAATGGTGACGCCGCAGGCAAACTCCTCAACACTGATCACGCCTCCGCCGTTTTCAATGAGGCCGTATTGGGCATCCTTGATCTGACGTTTGTCCGCTTCCCCCCGGAGCTGGGTGGCAATTTCCGTGACCATGGAAACCCCTGTGGCCCCAATGGGATGGCCCTTGGAAACCAGCCCGCCCGAAGTATTGATGGGGATTTTGCCGTCCAGCATGGTGGCGCCGGAGGCCACAAATTCACCGCCCTTGCCAATGGGGCAGAAGCCCATCATTTCCGACTGGTAAATTTCGCAGAAGGATGTGGCGTCATGGACTTCGGCCACATCCATGTCATCGGGGCACAGGCCGGACATTTCATAGGCCTTGTTGGCCGCCCACTGGGTGAGGCTGGATTCTTCGATGGGACGATGCTTGCCACCGGACAATACAGAGGCCCGGACCTTGACCGCACGATCCTGGACGGCCTTGAGCTGCTGCTTCAGGAATTTTTCGGAACACATGATCACGGCGGCCGCCCCATCACCAATGGGGGCGCACATGGAACGGGTCATGGGATAACTAACTTCATAGTCGGCCAAAACCTTTGCCACGGGAACCTCGAACTGATACTGGGCATTGGGGTTCAGGGAACCATGGTAATGGTTTTTGGAGGCCCCGATGGCAATCTGTTCCTGGGTGGTGCCCCACTTGTGCATGTGGTAGCAGGCCTGCATGGCATAGGTGTCCATGAAAATGGTCCGATTGGGGCCGAATTTGAATTCCTGGTCGCAGATTTCACCCACGGCCTGGTATTCCCCCACCAGGGTGTCCTTGTCTTCCCGGTCGATGCCGTGTTCAAAGGCCTGGAGCACCCGGGCCATGTCCTCGTGGTAAAATTTGTCCATGCCAATGGCCAGGGAGACATCGTGGACGCCGGAAAGGATATCCTTCCAGGCCAGATGAACGGCCATGGAACCCGAGGCACAGCCGCCCTCCACGTTGACCATGGGAATCCGGGCCGGGAACAATCCCTCGTCCACCATGGGGGCAAACATGCAATGGCCCCGGAGCAGGTCCTGGTCCCAGATCACCCCCATGCCGCAATTGGAAAAATAGGCGCTTTCAATGGCGCCGCCGTCGTTCATGCCCGCATCCTTCAGGGCGCCCACCAGGGCATCCCGGGTCAATTCCTTGCCCGATTTTTCAACCCATTTTCCAAACCGCGTGGTAAAGGCACCGATCATATATACCGTATCAACCATCTTATTCTCCTTAGATTGCCCTGGAGGACGTCCCCAATGCGTGGCCCGTCCACAGGGATGCTATGATTTTTATGGCCCGGACCATCCGGGCCGGATGTGGCAGTTTACTTGGCAGCCATGCGGATGCAGCCGTCCAGACGGATGGTTTCCCCGTTGAGCATGGGGTTTTCCACAATCTGTTCAACCAGCTTGGCAAATTCATCGGGATCGCCCAGACGCTTGGGAAAGGGAAC
>JAKSBM010000462.1 GCA_022361135.1 Desulfobacterales bacterium
GCCCGAAACCAGGGCGCCGATGTTGAATATTGTCCATTTGTTCACCTTGCCTGCCACCACCAGGGCAGAGGCGATGATCAAGCCGAAGAAAAAGGACCATATGGCCACGGGCCAGTTTTCAAGGCCCAGCTTGAGGAGGCGGGCCAGGGAGAGGGCACTGAAAAGAATTCCCGTGGCCAGGGCCAAGAGAAAGCTGCCGTTGATGGTTTTCCAGAAATCCCTGATTTCCATTTTTGCCAAAAGGGGCAGGGATCTGGGAACGGATTTAATGCTGTTGAGCAGCTGGTCGTAAATTCCGGAAATAAAGGCAATGGTACCCCCGGAAACACCGGGTACGATATCTGCGGCCCCCATGGCCGCTCCCCTGAGAAAGAGACCGATTGGGCTAAATTGTTTAGATGGCATTGGAGCGTTCCGTTTTAGGTTGTGGGTTGGTGGCTTTATTACCATAGCAGGGAGAAAAATTCAAAATTCTCTCCCCTGGATTTTTCCAATGCCCGGGGGCTTCAAACCGGTTTCAGACGGCTTTGTTTTCCCCTATAGTCTAAGGAATTTGGATCGCAGCCGTTCAATGTGATCCAGGAGTTCTTCCTTGCGGAGTTGTCCCATCTCACCTGTTTTGCCGGACTCCAGGTAGGCCAGTTGGTTTTCCAAATCCCTTTGAACGGCCATGAGTTCTTCCTGCCAATCGCTTTTGGCCATGACACTGTACCACAGGCGAAATGTTTGGGAATAGAGGCGGTCGGACACATCTGCCAGAACCGGATTCCCTGCAGCATCGTGGACAATTTCCCGCATGGCGGTGTCGATTTTGGCCAATCCCTTGGAATCTTCGGATTTGAGCAATTTATTGCAGGATTCCACCAATGCCTTGAGCCGGGCCCTGTGTTTTGCGGTGAATTGTTTTTCTGCCAGACTGGCCTCAAAGGATTCAATTTCGAAACGAACCTGGTAAACGTGCATGGCCATGGAAAATTCGATTTCGGTGACCATGGATCCGGTTCGGGGGATGACCCGCACCAATTGATCCCATTCCAGGCGGTTGAGTACATCTTTAATGGGAGAGCGACTCATCCCAAATTCCTGGGCCAATATTTTTTCATTGAGGATTTGTCCCGGCGTGTATTCCAGATACAGAATGCGTTCCCGGATGGTTTGGTAAACGGTCTCTTTCATTGAACTTACCTGTCTGCCCCTCTGTCTGAGTTTGAACACCATTGAAATATCATAGACATTCCTTCATAGCCCACCTCCAGGCGAAATTCAAGGATTTTTAGAAATCGGCTGAAGCCTTGAATACCAGCTTGTTTCATCATTTAAATTTCCCCTTGACAGTTTGGTGTGTGTGTTGATATTTCAGTGACACATCAGAAAAATGTTATAGAAATATTACCATGCACCATCCGGTAACTTTGCAATCTGCGAATTTTAAGGAGAAGCACATGGCAGTTGTTTCAATCTCAAGACCCGATCAAGCCTGGTACGGCGAGTCCATCGGGGTGCTCATTTTGGATGCTTCCTACCCCTGCGTTCCCGGCAACGTGGGCAATGCCACCACATTTCCCTTCCCCGTTCGATATGAAAAAATCAGGGGTGCTTCCATTGACCGACTCTTAAACCAGCAGGATCCCTCCTTGGCAGGCCCATTCATTGATGCGGCCCAGCGCCTCTATGGGGCCGGAGTGAAGGCTGTTACAGGGGCCTGTGGCTTCATGGCCCTTTTCCAGGAAGAGGTGGCCCGGCAGCTGGAAATCCCGGTGTTTTTATCCAGCCTCCTCCAACTACCATTCATCCACAGGATCACGGGGAAATCCGTGGGCATTATCACGGCCAAGGCATCCAGCCTGGGACCGGCCCATTTTTCCGCTGCCGGTGTGGGGCCGGATTTTCCCATGGTGATCTCCTCCATGGAAGACCAGGAGGAGTTCAGGGATGCGGTGCTTCTGGAAAAGGGGACCCTGGATTCGGCACGCATCGAAGCCGAAGTGGTGGCAGTGGCCCGGGATCTGGTCAGGGAACATCCCCAGGTGGGAAGCATCCTTTTGGAGTGCAGCGACCTTCCCCCCTATGCCCATGCGGTTCAACGGGCCATTGGCCTGCCGGTCTTTGATTTCACCACCATGATTCATTATGTCCACACCACCCTGGTGAGAACCCCGTTCAACGGGTTCATATAATTATTAACCCCTTTGTTCTAAGGAAGGCCTCATGTTTTTCGACGTCTTGTTAATCGGTGTCATGGTGGGGGCCATTTATACCCTGGTCACCATTGGATACAGCATGGTTTACAGTATTTTAAAGCTGATGAATTTCGCCCATGGAGATGTTTATATCTTTGGCACCTTCATCTGCTTTACCCTTTTATCCCAGTTCAATTTTCACCCCATTGCCGCCATCCTTTTGGCCGCTGTCCTTGGGGGCGTTCTGGCATCGGTGGTGGAAATCGTCGCCTATCGCAGGCTTCGATCGGAGCAGCATCGGATGATATCCATGATCACGGCCCTGGGGGCGGCCTATGTGATCCAGAACGGCAACGAGTTGGAATGGGGAAACCAGGTCCTGGCCTTTCCCTCCATCCTCAGTGCCCAGACATTTACCCTCTTCGGATTGACCATCCCCCTGACCCAGATCATCATCCTGGCCATTGCCGTGGGGTTGATTCTGGCCTTTACCCTGTTTCTTAAATACCACCCCTACGGCAAGGCCATCCTCTGTGTGGCCGAGGATATACCCACGGCCAGCCTCATGGGGATTCCCATCAACCGGACCATTACCATTGTTTATTTCATCGGGGGGATGCTGGGTGTGGTGGGGGGGATTCTCTATTCCACCTCATACAACGCCGTTTCCCTGGCCATGGGGTTCCGGGGAACCATCATCGCCTTCACCGCGGCCGTGATCGGCGGCATCGGCAGTATCTCCGGCGCCCTGGTCGGGGGCATGTTCCTTGGCATCTGTGAGAATTTCATCGGGGTCTATGTGTCCTCTTCCTTCCGGGATCCCATTACCTTTCTTTTGCTCATCCTGGTTCTTCTGGTTAAGCCCACGGGAATCATGGGTGTGGTGGAACAGAACAAGGTTTAACCTCAACCAACGAATTTCGGGAGACCCACCATGGAAGTTACTTCTCCGGGCCTGGAAACACGGGCCCCATTTAAACTCGGCCAATTCATTGACCACCCTTGGATCCGACGCTGTGCCCTTTTGGCGGTGGTTTTGACGGCGCTATTCCTGCCCCGCATGATGGACAACCTGTATTATCTGGGCATTGTTAATTATATGGTTCTCTACGCCATCCTTTGCATGGGGTTGAACCTGATCCTGGGTTATGCCGGCCTGCTTTCCCTGGGCCATGCCGCTTTCTACGGCCTGGGGGGATATACCACGGCCATTCTCATCACACGGTATGGATTCAGCTTTGGAACCTGCCTGATTTTGTCCGGGTTGATTGCCCTGGCATTCGGCATCCTTCTGGGGCTTCCCACCCGCAAGGTTCGGGGGGATTATTTTTGCCTTCTCACCATTGCCTTTGGGGAGATTTTCCGGCTGGTGGCCCAGGCCTGGATCGATTTCACCAATGGGGCCATGGGCATTGTGGGGATCCCCATTCCCACCCTGGGACCCTGGGTGATCCGCAGCGAGGTGGATTTTTATTACCTGGGCCTTCTGCTTCTGGCCTTCACCGGCATCACCATGTACCTGATCATCCATTCCAAATTCGGCCGGGCCTTCATTGCCATCCGGGAGGATGAGCTGGCAGCCTCGGTCATGGGGATCAATACGGCGATTTATAAAATTCTCGTTTTTGCCGTGGGCTGTTTCTATGCCGGCCTGGCCGGCAGTTATCTGGCCGTTTATCAGACCACGGTGACCCCGTCCAATTTCCGCCTGGAGGAATCCTGCCTCATGATCATCATGGTCATCGTTGGGGGCATGGGCTCTCTTCTGGCCCCCATTGCCGGCGTGATCATCATGACCCTGGCCACGGAATATTTCAGAAGCATTGCCGAATATCGCATGCTCATCATCGGAGTGATCATGGTGGTGGTCCTTTTATTCAGACCCCAGGGCATATTTGGAACCCGAGCCTTTAAAGGATAAAGAGATGACGCTTTTAACTGCAGATGGAATCGGTAAAAACTTTGGCGGAGTCCGTGCGCTCAGGGATGTGAGCCTCACGGTGGAAAAGGGGGAGATCATCGGCATGATCGGCCCCAACGGATCCGGAAAAACCACATTCATTAATAATCTTTCCGGCATCTATACACCCAGCACGGGGCATTTTGTATTCAATGGGGAAGATATCACCGGGCTTCCGGCCCACACCATCATGGACAAGGGGATCTCACGGACCTTCCAGAACCTGCGGGTTTTTCCCAATATCTCGGTCCTGGAAAATGTTCTCATTGGTCTCCATTGCCTCATTGATGTGGCCCTGTGGGATATTTATTTCCGGATTTTCAAAACCCGGAAAATGGAAGAACAGGCCAGGGAAAAGGCCCTGTCCATTTTAAAAATCGCAGAACTGGATGACAAGGCCCATGAGCTGGCCAAAAATCTTCCCTATGGAAAGCAGCGCCTTCTGGAGATTTGTCGGGCCATTGCTTCGGAACCCCACCTATTATTGCTGGACGAGCCCTGTGCCGGGATGAATCCCATTGAAATGGATGAGCTGGCCGACTTTATCCGGTTGCTCCAGGGCCGCGGTATCACGGTTTTTGTCATTGAGCATAATATGCGCTTTATCATGTCCGTGGCCCAGCGCCTCATTGTGCTGGAAAACGGGGCCAAATTCACCGAGGGAAATCCCACGGAAATCCAGAATGATAAGCGGGTTCAGGCCATCTACCTGGGAGATGAGGAGGAGTTGACATGTTACGCATAGAATCCCTTGGGGCCGGGTATGGGAAAATCAAGGTGCTGTTCGGCCTTGACCTTGAAATTCGGCCTGGAGAAATTGTGGCCCTCATCGGAGCCAATGGGGCCGGTAAAACCACCTTTTTGAAGACCGTATCCGGGTTGATTCCGGCCACGGACGGTAAAATTACCTTTGAAGGCCGGGAGATCACCAATGGTCGCCCGGAAAAAATTGTAAACCTGGGCATTTCCCATGTGCCCGAGGGGCGCATGGTCTTCACCCAGCGTTCCGTGGAAACCAATCTTCAGATGGGGGCCTTTGGGCGAAAGGATACCCGGGAGATCAAGGCGGACATGGAAAAGTATTACGACCTTTTTCCCATCCTGGGCGACCGGCGTCACCAGAAGGCCGGTACCCTTTCCGGTGGTGAACAGCAGATGCTGGCCATTGCCAGGGGGCTGATGAAGCGACCCAAGGTGCTTTTGCTGGATGAACCCTCCATGGGGTTGGCCCCGGTATTGGTGAATCAGATCTTTAAAATCGTCCAGGAGTTGAACCGGACCGGATTGTCCATCCTCCTGGTGGAACAGAATGTGAAGAAGGCCTTGATGATCACCCAGAGGGCCTATGTGATTGAACTGGGAAAGATTATCCACCAGGGCGATTCCAGGGATCTTCTTAAATCGGAAGTGATCCGGAAAAGTTATCTGGGCGAGGTGGCCTGATCAATGGAAAACGGTGGACTTTTACCCTGTGAAGCTCGGCGGGTCTGGTCCACCTTTGACGGGCAGTGCAAGGAATCATTTACCCCAAGTGCCCCATCGGGGCAAAGCGAAAGGAGTCTGAAATGAAGAACGTGTTGGCCGGTGTTTTGTGTTGGATTTTGGTATCCATGGTGGGTGTCGGTATGGTCTTTGGTAAAGCCAACAGGGATGGAATTGATGAAAAAAACAAGGTGATTTACCTGGCTGGATATGACGCCTGTACCGGAAAGTACGGGGATTACGGCCTGGACGACAAACGGGGCCAGGAAATTGCCGTTGAAGAAATCAATTCCGCCGGGGGCATCCAGGCTGGTCCCTTGAAGGGGTATCAATTGAAATTGGATTTTTTTGACGACCGCGGCGATCCCAAGGAATCGGCCAATGTGGCCAAAAAAGTGGCTTCGGGAAGGTACCTGGCCGCATTGGGGCCCACCATGAGCTCCTGTGCCCTGGCCGCCACCCCCATTTATAATCGGTACGGGGTTGCCAATATTATCACCTATGCCAATGCCTCCACCATCACCGAGCAGGGGTTTGACAACCTGATCCGCCTGACCTATACCACCAAAAGTATATCCGATTTCATGGTTTTGACCTCGGCTTCGGAATTGGACGCCAAACGGGTGGCCATTATCAGTGAAAATCAGGATTATGGTCAGCAGCTTCGTAAGTATGCCAAGGAAAAGGCCAATGCCATTAATTTGGAAATCTCCACCGACGATGTGATCACACCGGGCCAGGATGTGGATTTTTCTTCCATCCTCCTGCGGGCCAAAAGTAAAAACCCCGATGTCCTCCTTCTTTTTGTCACCTATAACGAGGGGGGAATGATTGCCAAACAGGTGCGTAAGATGGGATGGAACGTTGCCCTCTACGGACCGGATGCCTTGACTTCTCCCAAGTTTTTCGAGCTGGCCGGGAAGCTGGACAATATTTATTTATCCTCCCTCATGTCACTGGACGTGAACCGTCCCGAAGCCCGGCATCTGGCCCAGGCCTTCCAGGAAAAATACAAGGTCCTTCCTCCCCTGGCGGCCATTTATGGATACGATGCCGTAAAAGTTGCGGCAAAGGTCATTGAAAACGGCGGCGTGGATCGCAGCCGGTTTATTAAAAAGTTAAAGGGTGTAAAAACCCCGGGCGTGGGATCTCCCCAATATCAATTTGACGGAAAGGGGGAAGGACTTGTTCCTCCCCTGGTACGGAAAGCGGCCCAATGGCATAAGGATCAACAAAATTAAATAAATCTATTTTTCCCGAATTGGGGTTGGGTACTGCTGTAGCCGGCCCCGATGACGCCATCTATTCCACATGGACAAAAGACGGCGTCACCACAAGTGCAGTACGGCAAGGGCCGGAAGGGGCATCCCCATCCGGCCCTTGTTTTTCGGGGCATGAATCAGGACATCACCCCGGCGTTGAATTCCCGGATCAGGGCATCAATTTCCCCGGCTTTGTTAAAGGCATCATCCCAGTATGAATCGTGATCCATCCATTGGGCATCCAACTCATCCACATCCTTGCCCTGCTGTTCCACCCAGGTGAAATACTTGAGGTTGTGCAAAGCTTTCCGGTCGTAGTAATTCAGCTCCCTGAGGGCATCCATGCCCAAGGCCCTTAACCGGCCAAGATCCTGCCAGGCCTTTTCCATTTCATAGGGCCCCTGTTCCCGTTCCAGTTCTTCCAGTCGCGAACCGTAGAGTGCCATGGAATCCGTTGCAATGGTAACCACCACATCCTTTTCCGTGAGCTCATAGTATTTGGCAAATTTAATGGCCGCAGTCAGATTGCCCAGGCCGGAGATGCCAAGAAAGTCCAATTTTTCAACGATATCAGACGGTATCCCTTCCCGGGTCAAAGCCTCCTTGCCCGTCTCCGTGTTAAAGAGGCGGAGCAGGGCCATGGGCAGGGCATCGTCCACCCCGATGACCATATCCGTGGCCCGGGTGTCGTGGATCCAGGGAACATGTTTATCTCCGATCCCTTCGATGCGGTGGCTGCCATGGCCGTTCCACAACAGGGTGGGGCATTGGAGGGCTTCAGCCACGGCCAGCTTTGATCCGGGAAAGGCCTTTCTCAGGTAGTAGCCCGTACCCAGGGTGCCCCCGGATCCCGAGGCGGCAACAAACCCCTGGTAGCGCAGTCCTTCTTCCTCCAGGGGAAGCATGATTTCCTCCACGGCCGGGCCGGTGACCTGGTAGTGCCACAGGGGATTGCCCAATTCTTCAAACTGATTGAAAATATGCAGGTTGCGGCCCTGGCTTTCCAACGCCCCACAGGTATCAAAGATTTCCTTTACATTGGATTCACTGCCCGGGGTGGTGATGATTTCTCCGGCGATTTTTTCCAACCATTCAAATCGTTCCCTGGACATGCCCTCGGGCAGGACGGCCACGGCCGGGCAGGAAAGCAGGGCTGATAAAAATGCACCTCCCCGGCAAAAGTTTCCGGTGGAAGGCCAGACCGCCCGGGTGGTCTGGGGATCAAACCGCCCCGTGACCAGCTCTGGAACGAGGCAGCCAAAGGTGGCTCCCACCTTGTGGGCCCCGGTGGGAAAATCCTTACCCGATAAGAGGATGATATTGGCCCGGCAGCCGGTGAGGCTGGGGGGCAGACGCACATGGTTTATCGGTCCAAAGGGACCTTGGCCGGTTTGGAATTGGTTTTTCCATGTGATGCGGAAAAGATTGGCCGGATGGAGATCATTGGGGGCAACTTGTGCCAATTGATCCTGAATTCTTTGGGGGATGGTTTCCGGCCGACGCATCATTTCAAAGGTGGGCAGTAGAATATTTTTATCCCGGCAGAAGGCAATGTTCTTGTTCCGGGTTTCTCTATCAATGGTCAAATCAATCATGGCAACCTCGGCTTCACGGGTTATGGGAAGACTGCTGGAAAGGTCTTATACGGCTTTGGGAAAAGAATCAATGGGCAGGGGGATAGATTTTTTTATAGATTTTCCGGGAGCGGGATAGGGGGGTGAATCTATCCTCCACCCCGGAGAAGTCCATGGATTCCTTGTCGCCCAGGCAGAGGAAACCGCCATGGCAGAGGCTTTGGTCAAAGAGATGGAAGACTTGGCTTTGGAGGGTTTGATTAAAATAGATCAGGACATTGCGGCAAAGGATGAGATTCATTTCTCCAAAACTGCCGTCGCAAACCAGGTTATGGTGGCTGAAAAGGATCCGTTCCCTGAGTTGGGAATTGAGGATCACCGATTCATACCTGGCCCGGTAGTAGTCGGCAAAGTCCCTATTGCCTCCGGAATTGAGGTAGTTGTCCACAAAATGCTGCATTTTTTCCAGGGAATAGGACCCCTGCCTGGCAATGTCCAATGAATTGACATTGAAATCCGTTGCATAGAATTGGCTTCGGTGGAGGAGATCGGCCTCCAGGAAAAGGATGGCCAGGGAATAGACCTCTTCGCCGGTGGCGCATCCGGCACACCAGATTTTCAGGTAGGGCCAGGACCGAAGCTGGGGGATGACATCCCGGCGCAGCCGGGCAAAGAACCGGGGGTCCCGGAACATGTCGGTTACGGTTACCGACATTTCCCTGAGGAAGAGGTTAAAACAATTGTCATTGTGAATGAGTAGTGGAATAAGGCTGGAAACATGGGGTTGATTCAGCTTGATCCGGGTGGATTGAATCCGCCGGGCCAGGGAGCCGGGGGCATAATTCCTGAAATCATAGCCCCGTTCCCGGCGCACGGCCTCAAGGAGGAGGGTCTGTTCCAGACTTTGGGTGGGATCCTGATTTTCCATGGGAGGCTAGGCCGAGTAGAGCCAGACTTTAAGGATGGAGAATAACTTGTCCCGGTCCACGGGTTTGGCCAGGTAGTCGTTCACCCCGGCCCGCAGGCATTTTTCCCGGTCCTCGGGCATGGCCTTGGCCGTGAGGGCAATGATGGGCAAGCCTTTGTGGTCTTTTTGTTTCCGAATTTCCATGGTGGCCTGGTAGCCATCCATTTCCGGCATCATGATATCCATGAGCACGATGTCGAAGTTGCGGCTCTGGACTTTTTTCAAGGCTTCCAATCCGTTTTCCGCCATGGTGACTTTCATGCCGGCCTGTTGGAGGAGGCCGGACATGGCATATATATTTCGCATGTCATCGTCCACCAGCAGGACTTCCTTGTTCTGGAATACGGCCTGGTCGTCGTGGATGAGCGGGGTCTGCGGTCGTTGACCGGGAGAAATTTTCGATTCCATGGTGTGGAAGAACAATGTGACCTCATCCTTGAGCCGCTGGAATCCGTCCGGCCCCTTGGGGATGACCTTTTGGGCATATTGGAGAACCTGGTTCATTTCCCTGCGGGACAGATCCTTGGATGTGTATACCAAGACGGGGGGCAGGTTTTGGGTTTGATTCTCGTCACCGGCCAATGCATTGAGGACATCCAGGCCGCCCATATCCGTCAGGGTCAGATCAAGGATGATGCAATGGAATTCAGTTTCCCGGATGGCATCAATGGCATCGGCCCCATTGTCCTTTACCATGATTTGGATTTTGTCGTTGGTGAGCAGTTTTTGGATTTCCCCCTGGTGGACGGGATCATCCTCCACCAGAAGCAGTTTTTTGGGGCCGGAATCCGAATCCCCCAAAAGTTGTTCCAGGGCCAGGTGAATCTCATTTCTCCCCGCCGGTTTCAGCAGAAAGCCCATGGCCCCATTCTCCAGGCAATGGGTCATTTCATCACGGCCGGAGATGACGTGGATGGGAACGTGGGCCGTGCGATGGTCGGCCTTCAGGGTTTCAAGGATTTGTTTTCCTTCCATGTCGGGCAGGGCCAAATCCAGGACAATGCCCGAGGGGGGCTGATCCATGGCCAGTTCCAGCCCCTGTCTGCCCGTGGCAGCGATGACGGCATGGTATCCCTTGTCCTCTGCCATGGCCTTGACCACATCGGCAAAGATCAAATCATCCTCAATGATGAGCAGGGAGCGCTCCTTTAATTTTGACGGGGAGGGCTGCCTATCGGTGCGTGGGCCGGCAGGGGGCGGAGGGCTGAATTGGGATGGGGCTGCCTGGGGCACCAAAGGAATTTGAATGGTGAATGTGGTGCCTTGGTCCTCTGTGCTTTCCAGCAGGATTTCCCCCTGGAGCAGGTTGGTGAGCTGCCTGGATATGCTCAGTCCCAAACCGGTGCCTCCGTATTTCCGTGTGGTGGTGCCGTCGGCCTGGGTAAAGGCGTCGAAGATGCGATCCTGCTGTTCCTTGGGAATCCCGATTCCCGTGTCAACGACACTCAGGGCCATGTGGGTTTCATGGTTTTCAGATTCGGGCTTGTGGGCCTTCAGGGTGACGCTGCCTTCATGGGTGAATTTAATGGCATTGCTCATGAAGTTGTTGAGGATCTGCCCCAGCAATCGGGTATCGGTTTCCAGAACCCGGGGCAGGGAGGGATCGATTTCAACGGCCAGTCTTAATCCCTTTTCCCGGCCCTGGGATTCGAATTTATCTTTGATTTCCTTGAGAAAGGGTTCAAGGGAGAGGCTTTCCGGATGAACCTCCATGCGGCCGGCCTCGATTTTGGATAGATCGAGGATATCGTTGATCATGGTTAGCAATTCCCTGCCGCCGTTATAGATGATCTTGGCCGATTTCACCTGGTCGGGATTCAGGTTGTCCAGACTGTTTTCCGCCAGGTTCTGGGCCAGGATGAGCAAGCTGTTCAAGGGGCTTCTCAATTCATGGCTCATGTTGGCTAGGAATTCCGATTTATACTGGTTGGCCTGGGTGAGTTTATTGGCCTTGTCCGCCAGTTCCTGGCGGGATTCTTCCAACTCTGCCTGTTGTTTGGAAAGGCGTTGGGTTTTTTCCGTGAGGTCTTCGTTGGCTGCCCGGAGTTCCTCGCTCTGGGTCTGGAGTTCATCCTGGGATGTTTTCAGGTTGTAGGCCTGCTCCTCCAATTCTTCGTTGGAGGCCTTGAGTTCTTCATGCTGGGTTTTGATCTTCCGGAGCAGGGTCTGTTCCTGGTCCCTGGCCTTGATGGAGAGGGTGGCCGTGGACAGCACCGGTGAGATGGATTCCAGGTAATGGATTTCCCTTTGGCCGAACTCGTAAAGGGCGGCGATTTCAATCACGCCGATCACTTTTCCGTCGTTGGTAAAGGGATGGATGATAATACTCACCGGATCGGTTTTGCCCAGTCCCGACGTGACGGGAAGATAATCACCTGGAACCTCTGTGAGCAGACGGGTTTCCTTGTCCTGGGCCACCTGGCCAGCCAGGCCTTCCCCGGGTTGAATTTTCAATCGAGCCGGGCTGTCGGAAAAAAGCGCGTATTGCCCCCGGCACTTCAGGTTGCCGTCGGCCTGGATCAGGTAGAGGGCTCCGGCCCGGGCATCCAGGTAGACGGAAATTTCCGAGATGGCGGCATTGCAGAGGGATTTGAGATCGGTCTCACGTTGGGGCCGGCCGGAAATTCGACTCTGCCCCGTAGCCATCCAGGTTTTTTGCTGGTTTTCGCCAATGGTTTTTTCCAAGGTTACGATCATCTTGCTGAATATCCGGCTCAAGTGGCCGATTTCATTGCGTGATGGGTGTGTTGTTACCTGGGAGTAATCCCCCATGGATACGGCGTGTGCACTTTCGGAAAGGCGTACCAGGGGTTGGACAATCCGTTGGGAAAGCAGCACGGCAAAAATGAGGACGGCAAAGGAAATGATCAAAAATAGAATTGCATTTATGGAACGAAATTCGTCCATGGAGGCAAAGGCTTCTTTTTTGGATATCTCCGCCAGGATTCCAAAGGACATGTTCAGGACCTGTATGGTCTCATGGATCCCCAATACGTCTTCGCCATGGAGTCCCATGTAAACCCGATCCGGTTGTCCGGAACGCTTGGATTGAGTGTTCAATTCCAAGCTTTGTTTCCAGAGTTTTGCCCCAAGGGTGTTGACCTGGCTTTCAAGGATGCGCAGGGTCGGATCGAGTTTGGAGTCCGATCTCAGGGTGAGATCGTTGCCCACAAGGAAGACCTCGATGCTGCTGCCCAGGGCCACATCCAGCTGACTGATGCGGTTGATATGGCTGATGGGAAATTGAAAGGCAATGAGTCCAAGGGTGTCCTGGGCTTTGTCTCGGATGGGTGCCACCATGAAATTAAAGATGCCGTGCTTGGAAAAGGCATAGGTGTCAAAGTCTGAAATGGCCGGTTTCCCCGTGGTGAGAACTTTTTTGACGGTTTTAGAAAATTTGGATTTTGCATGGGGGCTTTGGCCGTGGAAAAGATTGGTACCCAGGTCCTTTTCCCGGGTGACATTGTAAAGGATGTTTCCACTGGGATCGATGAAAAAGATATCGTAGAGTTCGTGGACCTTGAGAAAACGCAGGATATCCGAGGAATAATTTTTTACAATGCTTTCCCATTCCCGGGTCCGGATGAATTTGGCCGAATCGTTTCCACTCTTTAACAGGCCCAGTGTCAGGTTGGTCATGAACTGGGCATTTCTATGGTGACGGGCCTGGAGTTCCAGGTCGGTGACGGCCTTTTCAAACAGGGTTTCAATGTGGTTTTTCCTTTCCATGGCAACGGATTTCAAAGCCTTTTGGGCATCGGAAAATGCCGTGGTCTCAATGGCCTGGAAACTGGTGTACATGATCAGGATCATGGGGATCAAAAAGAGAAGGATAAAGCTGATGAGGATGGTGGTGGATAATTTGCTGAAAAATGGAATTTTTGCGTCTTGGATGGAAGATGCCATGGCAAATATCCTTACTTGGATTTTGGGGCCTGGTTTTGTTTGAAATGGGTCCGGGCCTGGGTGATATCAGCGGGATCCACATCGATGATTTTCTTTTCATCCACCACGTCCAGGAATGCTTTCACCAATTGGGGATCAAATTGATTCCCGGCATTTTTCACCACCTCGGTAAGCATTTCGCCGGGGTCAAGTTCCGAACGATATGGACGCTGGGAAACCATGGCTGCGGCGGCGCTGCTCAAGGCCAAAACCCGTGATCCAATGGGGATGTCTTCGGACTCCAACGCATTGGGGTATCCCGTTCCATCAAAGCGTTCATGCTTGTGGAGCAATATCTTTTTTTCCGTCTGGAAAAATGAAAAATGGTTGATCATGTCCAATTGTTGGTGGGGAAGCTGCTCCAGACTCACCCGGTCATCCGTGGAGAGGGGGCCGGATTTGGAAAGCAATTCCTTGCCCAGAAGGAAGCGGAAACAGGTGCCCATGGAGGCGGCCCTGGAAATGGATTGGGTGTCGGATTTGGGAAGGTCCAGTTTTCGGCAAATGTGGCGGGCGATTCTAAGGGTTTGGAGATTTTCCTCTTCCAGTTCATCGCCGCCCATTTCCCGGATGAGCTGTTTAAAGGTGCGAATGGAAATCTCCTGGGTCCGGGTTTTGATGGATAGCATTTCCGATTCCAATACGGCCCGGGTATCCCGGTAGGAGGCAGACAGACCTTCATGTTGGTGCTGGCCGTGGATCCGGAGGCAATCCCGCCCCGCAGCCTTTGCCTGGTATAGGGCCTGGTCCGCATAGGTGACCATCTCCTTGCCCGATCCAATGCCGTGGGCCTGGATGGATGCCAGGCCGATACTCACGGTCATGGTGACGGATTCGGTATTGCATTCAAAGGGGGTGGTCCGGCATTTTTTACAAATGTTCTGGGCCAGGCGCATGGCGCCGATTTCATCGGTCTGGGGAAGGAGAACGATGAATTCTTCGCCCCCATATCTGAAAATATAGTCGGATTCGCGAATTCCGGTTTGTACCAGGGTGGAAAAGTCCTTGAGGATTTTATCGCCCCAGTCGTGGCCAAAGGTATCGTTAATGCGTTTGAAATGATCCAGATCCAGGAGGAGGCAGGAGAGGGGCAGGTCATATCGTTGTGCCCTTTTAAATTCCTGTTCCAGGATTTCTTTCATGTATCTTCGATTGAACAAACCGGTGAGCTCGTCCCGTGTGGACATGATGGCCATTTTCTTCAAAGCGGATTGGATATTCTGGTTTAACCTGGATTTTTCCAGGGCCCTTCTGATGCTTTGGATGAGGTCGGCGGTCTCTGTTTTATCGGCCTTGACCAGGTCGTGGAATCCAATGGGGAGATCCTGGGTCTGTTTTCTGTCCAGGGTTTGGGCCATTCCGATCAGGGGGATGGTCTGGCTCAGGTCGTTGAGTTTTTTACAGATGACCTGGGACACATTGCCGAAGAGGGAGAGTTCCACCAACGCCAGGTCGACATACTCCGGGTCCAATTGTCGGGTAAAGCGTTCCAAATCGGTTTCCCAGCTGATTTTTATTTCGGGGATGGCCTCCAGGGCCTGATTCAGCCATTGTGAATCCTCTTCCGTGTTGAGCAGGGCCAAAAGGTGAACCTCACGGGTAAGCTTCAATGCCTGGGTTTGATTCTCTTTGGAAACGGTTTCCTGGTGATCCATTTTCTGGATGCGCCGGACAATGTCGGACAGGCGGTCTCCGGCGTATTTGATTTGATCCAGGGCCTTGGTGTCATAGCCCTTTTCCCGGGCGTCCATCATGAGCAGATCCACATTGCCCAGAAGTATCATTAGGGGCTGGCTCAACTCATGGGCGGCGGCGCCTGCCATTTCAAGGACCACCTTAACCCGTTCTTCTTCAATGAGATGTTTTTGGTGTTTCAGGATTTGTTTGTTGGCCCGGTTCAGGCTTTGGTTCTGGTCCTGGATGATCTTTCGTTGTGTATACAACTCAAGGAAAATTTCAACCTTGTTGCGAAGGATTTCCGGCACAAGGGGTTTGAAAATATAATCCACTGCCCCGCTTTCGTAGCCCTTGAAAACCTGGGTTTCTTCCTTGGAATTGGCAGTGATGAAAATGATGGGGATATAGCGGGTTTTGTCATTGCAACGGATGAGTTCTGCTGTTTCAAACCCATCCATCTCAGGCATTTGGACATCCAAAAGGATCAATGCGAATTCATGGTTTAATAATTCGCGAAGGGCCTGGTTTCCCGACGATGCGGAAATGATTTCCAGGCCTGGGCGTTTCAGGATTACCTCAAGGGAGTAGAGGTTTTCCGGCCGATCGTCCACGATGAGAATTTTGGGACGAGACACTCCAGGGTCTTTTTGGGGCATAACCAACCTCTTATCTGGCCGGGGATGGGGCAGGACTGGCATGGAAAAATCGTGGAACGCCAAACAGGTCCTGGCTTTTAATGCAACCCCGGAAATTAATATTTATACAGATTTCAGGTATGCACTTGGGGCATCAGGGCCTTGTTTTGATCGTTAGGCATCCGCTGGAATTTGGAGGGTAAACTCTGAATTTAGATGTTTCAATATAACATGGCGGGAAAAGGGAATGCAATATAACCCTGTTTGATTTTTTTCCACCTTTATCGTCTGCTCAAGCGGGTGAATCCGGGCAAAAGGGCCACCAATGCTATTGTGGAAACAATACCGGAGACCCAGCAGACACTGGTTATTCCGGATATTCCCCAGAAGAGCCCGCCGCTGAGGGCACCGATGACACGCCCCAGACCCCGGACGGCGAAAAATATCGAGATCACCGTGCCCCGGTCCTTGTCCGTAAGTTCGGTGGTCAGGGCCATGGAGGTGACATAGGAAAATTCAAAGGTGAAAAAGACGAAGAACAGTCCGGCCAGGGCACGGTAAAGCTCCCCATCGAGAAACATGAGGGCGAAGAATGACCCAGCCGAGAAAAGGGTTGACCAGATCAGGGTTCTGGCCATTCCGAATCGATCGGCAAGGAAGGCCATGAGCAGTTCTCCCAGGATTTCCGCGGCACCGATGAAAATTGTTCCCAGCCCGATGGAGGCCAGGGAAAGCTTATAGGTATCCTCCAGCCAGAATCCATAGGTGACAAAGAAATTATCGTTGGCCAGGCAGACGCAAAAGGAATAGATGAGCAGGCCGGCTGCTTTTTTATCCTTCAACAAAGGCTTCATGGCCTTGAGACTGGCAATGATGCCCGGGCTGGCCTTGGCCGGTGTCTGGGGGAGGATACGGAACATGGCAGCCAGGCAGATCAGAGTGGCCATGGCCAAAAGGATAAAGGGGGCCTGCCATTGGTAATGCTCCATGACCAAGCCGCAGATGGGAATCCCCACCAGGGTGGATGCGGACCAGGAGA
Source organism: Desulfobacterales bacterium (assembly GCA_022361135.1). The sequence goes on from JAKSBM010000462.1 coordinate 16,722, forward strand.
CTTCCATGATGCCCACGGCCCGGCCCCGTTTTTCTTCGGGAACGTGGTCACCCACCATGGCCTGGAATGTGGGGTCAATGATGCTTTTGGCCATGCCCAGCATGAAAACCCCGGCTAAAATGACTGCATAGAAGGGGAAGAATCCCATGGCCGCGAAGGTGACCAGTGCTGCGATAAAGGCACCCAGGGCAATGGCCCGGTATCCGTATCCGCTGGCCTTGGCCATGATCCACGGGGCAAGCATGGAGGTGGCTTGGTTCAGGGCGATGAGTGCTGCGATGGCAGATACTTCCACCCCGAGTCCACGGGCAATGGCCGGGGCAAAGGGATAGAAAATGCGTTTGCCCGTATTGATGAGCAGCTTTCCAAGGGTGGTGACCCAAAGGAAATGAAACAAGTGTTTTCCGTTGGATTTTGTGGTAGCTTCAGTGTTCAATTGCAGGGATTCCATGGCGGCACCCTACACAGTTAGACCGGGGACTGCCAATGAATAATTTTTATGGGGCCCATAAAATCCACAGATATATTTGAAAGCCGAACCATGGATATAAAAAATCTCGACTTGAATCTTCTGAAGGTGTTTGAGGCGGTTTACCGGGGGAAAAATCTTACCCGGGCGGCCAAGGAAATGTCCTTGAGTCAACCTGCCATTTCCTATTCCCTGGGGAAACTGAGGGAGTTTTTCAAGGATCCCCTTTTTGTGAGGGAGGGCCATGCCATGGTCCCCACCCCCCGGGCCGAAGCGTTGAACACCGATGTTAAGGCCGCCCTTTCCCTGATCCGGGACCTTCTGGACCATGGCGGAAGTAAGGATCCGTCTGAATCCAGTCGTACCTTTGTCATCGGCATTTCCAATTATTGCAGCCTGACCCTGTTGCCCGAGCTGGTGGCCTGCCTTTCCAAGGCTGCTCCGGCCATGGCCATCCGTACCTGCCATTGCACCATTGCCCAGCGCATCGCCGGACTGGAAGAGGGGAGTTTGGACCTGGTTTTTGCCGGGGCCATGGAAAATAAGGCCAAGTTGAAGGTGCAAACCCTGTACACCGACCACGAGATCTGCATTGCCGGAGCATCCTCCTCCATCCCCCAACGGCCGGTGCAACCGGAGGAGTTGGGCCGGTATCCTTTTATAAGATACGAGATGAGTCCGGGGGAGCGGCTGGATTTGTTCCGCCAATTGGATGAACGGAAGATATTACTCCAGACCCGGGCCATCACCGACCAGGAACTCATGGTGCCGGAGTTGGTGGACCGCATCAATGGTGTCGGCATCGTGGCCTCCAAGGTCGGTTATGTGTTTAAGGAAAAATTGAAGTTGAAGACCATGCCCATCATGGGCATGGAAACCAGTTTCAAGGTCCGCCAATACTGGCACCCCCGCCATGATAACGACCCGGTTCATACCTGGTTTCGAAACCTGGTCAAGGAAATCGCAACCCCCCTATCCGTGGATACGCCGGTGTGCACGGAACTTGAATCCCCAACCCAGATGCGCTAATAAAGAATAAGACGTCTCTCTTTCTCCCCCAGTCCGGCCTGGAATCATTGACAGCCCTGCCGGGTAAGTGGTAAGGAGAAAAATGCAATTTTGAATGCAATTGCATTTGGGGAACCCGGTTCCCTTTTCCAATGAAAATTGAACCCTATGAGGTGGGAATATGCTTGATGTATCCAGAACCACAGACACCATACTCATGGTGCGACCCTATGACTTTGGTTATAATGAAGAAACCGGTGTGGACAACGAATTCCAGAACCGTCCCACGGATTCCGAGGAAAATATCAACCAGAAGGCCAATGCGGAATTCCAAAGCATGGTTGATCGCCTCCGGGCAGAGGGTGTCACGGTTCTGATCCTGGAAAAACCCGAAGTCGCCTACGACAGAACTCCAGATGCCATTTTCCCCAACAATTGGATTTCAACGGAACATGATGGAACCCTTTTGACCTATCCCATGGCCGCCATGAATCGTCGTCGCGAACGTCGTCCCGAAGACGTTGAAAAGCTTTTAAAGGCGAATGGATATAAAATTCGCAATGTCATCAATGTGGGCAGCCTCGACGAAACCGAGCATTTTCTGGAGGGCACAGGTTCCATGATCATCGACCACCGGGCCGAAGTCGTCTATGCCGCCCGGTCTGCCCGTTGCGATGAGGTTCAATTCGATAATTTCATTCGCCTTCGCTTTTACGAAGAGGGGATTCTTTTCGATACACGCAGTTCCAACGGCAGCCCCATTTACCATACCAATGTGATGATGAGCATTGGCGATTTGTATGCCGTGGCCTGCTTGGAATGTATCCCGGACACAGAGCAGCGGGAGCGGGTAAGAACGTCTTTGACCGCCTCCTTTGATCTCATTGAAATTTCCGTTGAGCAGATGGAGAACAGTTTTTGCGGCAATATTCTTCAGGTCAATTCGGCCGGGGGCAGGGCCCTCATTGTCATGTCTGAAACGGCCTATAACGGATTCACGGATGAACAGCGGGATCGCCTTGGCAAGTACGGCACCCTGCTGCCCATGGATCTGAATACCATTGAAACCATTGGCGGAGGGTCGGCCCGCTGCATGATGGCCGAAATATTTTCCGAAAAAAAATAAGAAGTTACGCAGGGTGCACTAGGAAAAGGAAGGGTCCGGTCAGGATGGGACCTTCCTTTTTTTTATGCCTGAATAATCCTGTTTTGTATTTACTAAATCGCAAATTTGACTTAAACGGCGAATTATCCAAAAAAGGCTTGTGATTAAAGGGCCTTATGTGTAACACTATTTCCTAATGAACCTGATGTTCATCTCTTA
>JAKSBM010000007.1 GCA_022361135.1 Desulfobacterales bacterium
GAAACAGATCATGATGGACCTTTACCGGTATCCCGATAAAATCAAAGCGTGCTGTGACGTATTGGTCCCCATGATAATCCAAAATGCGGTTCTACAGGTTTCAGCCTCCAGAAACCCCTTTGTCGTCATCTACATGCACAAAGGTGCCGATGGATTCATGTCGCCGGATCAATTCGAAAACTTCTATTGGCCCCCATTCAAAACCGTTCTCATGGGCCTAATCGATAACGGAATCATTCCGGTGTTGAACGTCCAGGGAACTTATGATCAGCGCCTTGATTTCATAGCCGCCTCCGGCCTTCCCAAGGGAAAAATCATCTGGTGGTTTGATAAAACCGACATGAAAGCGGCCAAGGAAAAAATAGGATCCTGGAGCTGCATCGGAGGGAATGTCCCGGCCTACCTGTTTGATCAAGCAACCCCGGATCAGATGGATGCATATTGCAAGGAGGTCATTGAAACCGCAGGTGACGGAGGCGGATACTTCCTTGCCCCTGGTGCGGTCATTGACCAAGCAAAACCCGAAAACATGGCAGCCTACCACAACAGTACAAAAAAATACGGAATATATTAAAAATTTCAGGGCAAAGGTATTCCCGAGAATACCTGGTGTTGAATCCCGTTTCAGCACCCCGGGTTTCCATGGGAAAACCTTTGCCCGTACTTTTATGGGGAAAAAATGATGAATGAATTAAGTAAGGGAAAGATCCTATTGTTTTTAGGGGCACTTTACCTGTCAAGCCTGGCTTTGATGGGCGACATGGTGCTTATTCCGGCGTTTAACAGTCTGTTTGATACATTTTATGATTCAATCCACTGGGTCAATTTCATTATTTCAGGTCCTGCCCTTGTCTCGGTGTTGGCATCCTTGCTGACAGGAAAAGTATTACAATATGTCAGTAAAAAAAACTGGTTGGTTATCGGCTTTGCCATCTTTACCGTGGGAAGCATTTTCGGTGTTGCCGTGGAAGATGTCAGATACATGTCAATGATGCGGGTTCTGGTGGGATTCGGCATGGGCATTGTTGCACCGACATCCATGGCCTTAATTGCTGAAATATTCACCGATGAGGCCCAGCGCGGCAAGGCCTTTGGAACATACAATGCCGCCATAGGGGTGGTTGGCGCAGCCGTAGGTCTGGTGGCGGGCTATCTTGCCGCAGAATCCTGGCAATCGGTCTTTAAAGTCTATTGGGTTTCAATCCCCATTTTATTTATGATTGCCGCATTTGTTCCCAATACGGCACCGGCAGATGAACTTCACAATTCCCATGAAACCAATGACCAAGAAAAAACAGACCAAGGGCTGCCCATCATTCCCGTTGCCGCCTTGAATGGGGCATTGTTTGTTTTCAGTGTGGTTTATATGGTGGTCTATTACCAGATTGCCGTCTATGTCGTGAAAAACGGACTGGGAGATGAATCCGTTGCCGGTATTTTCTCTGCCTTGGGCACCGTTGGGAGTACCGTGGTCTCGGTGATGTTCGGTGCAATCTATTCCAAGTTGAAGCGGGCAACGATTATTCCCAGTTATGGGTTGATGGTCATCTGTTTTATACTCCTGTGGAAATGTCCCAATCTCATTGTCGCAGGCATTGCATGCACGCTTATGGGCGTGGCATTTGGAAACGGCTATGCCTATTTTATGATGCGTTCGACCATGATCGTTCCCCCCTCACAAGCCTCCAATTCATCGGGTATTTTTTATGCGGTTTTCAGCATCGGCATGTTCTGTTCACCCTTCATGGTGACCTGGTTACAAAAAACGGCCGGGGTTGATACCCTCATCGGAATCATGCCTGTTTTAACGGGGATAATGACGATTTCCACAATCCTGTCCATCATCTTGACTCTCATGGAAAAAAAACGGCCCCTGGAATATCAACAAAACAATCAGAATAATAACGAATCCATTCCCAATTAGCCCTCTCCCCCAATAATAAGGATGTGACAATGCAAGAAATAATCTCACGTATTAAAATCGGTATTCTTGGTGTTGCAGTATTGGCAATATTCTCCCCATTATCCCATGCCGAGGTACATTGGCAGGAGTTACAAGTGGAATCCGTATACGGAACGCAATATTCTGCATACAGTGCTTCCACGGATTCGCAAACGGGCTTCATGACCGAAGGAACCACGGAAATAAAAACGCTGACATTGGATTATACCAATGCATGGGACCTGGGAGTTACCTACTTTTACGTTGATCTGTATATGGATGGAGACGACATCAATGTATGGACACAAGGGTATGAACATTTCAGCCTATCCAAAATACTCAAAACCGATGCATTTACCTTTGGGCCTGTCGCAGATCTTAATTTATCATTGGGTTGGCAGCTTGCGAACAATGATCCGGCCTATGCAGGGGATACGGCCCAGGCCATTCTGGATTCGTCGGCCTGGCCGGGCATGAAACCCGTCAATCCCAAATATGATGTAATCGATATCTTTACCGGTGCGGACTTTAAAATAAATGCACCGGGATTTGATGCCATGGGCCTAACCATTGGAGTCTATACGGATCTGAATGATCAGACCGATTACAACCCGCAATTGACTGCGATCTGGTATTATCGTTCCACATTTAGCATCGGACCTACGGATTGGAAAGCGGAAGGGTTCGTACAATGGTACGATAAACGAGACTCCAATTCAGGGGCCTTAAACCAGCAAAGCTGGCTGTTTTCAAATCTACAATTCATGCTGGACACGGGCAAACTTTTGTGGGGAACCCCGAATCAACTCTACCTTGGAACCGAAGTCCAATGGTCAATCCATAAATTTGGCCTTGGCGATGTTCACAATGGTACCGGATATATCACCCGGGAAACCAATGAATTGTTTCCTGCGCTTATCCTTGAGTGGGTATTTTAGACCCACTCCTTAGAATCATACCGCTGGTCTTCCGGTCTGAAATGGAATTAAATTGACTCTCCAAGTGATGGGAAATCCTTCCTGCCGTTCCATTTCAGACCGTGATTCTATTCCATTATCCCTCGTTTTCCTAAACCACTGGGACCGCAACAGATTTCCATAGGATGATTTAATCACTGGAAACAACAAACCCCACCGAAATGGCAGGGTTTGTTCATGGACAAAAATATCTCCCCAGGTACAAATGGGGAGGAGTTTTCCAGAAAATGTGGCCCAGGGCGCTTAACTAAGCCTCAAATGGAATACACAGAATGTTTCCCAAGGGATGGTTTCATTGGCAAACGCCCTGGTTAAACATCATCTGTGTTGGTTGATCAAATCCACCACGGCCCTGGCAACGCCTTTGGCCGAGGCAGGATTCTGGCCAGTCACAAGGCGCCCATCCACAACGGTCTTCGGCTGAAAAAGGTCGGCTTTGATCACTTTGGCCCCCCGATCCACCAATGCAGTTTCAAGGGCAAAGGGCACCACCTTGGTCAACTTGATGGCCGCCTCTTCTTTGTTCGTAAATGTGGCAATGCGTTTTCCATCCACCAGATATTTACCATTGGACAATTTCAGATTTACCAATGCAGCAGGACCATGGCAAACCGCAGAGACAATACCGCCATTTTCGTAAATGGCTCGGCCCAGGGCACCTATGGCAGGTGTCTGGGCAAAGTCCCACATCACCCCATGGCCTCCGGCGTAATAGATTGCCTTGTAAGCCTTGGGATCCAACTCAGAGAGTTTAAGGGTCCCAGCCACAGCGGCTTGGGCTTCGGCATCGTTTAAAAATTTTGTATTCAAGGGATCTTTCACATCAAGGCCCGTCACAGGAGCACTCCCCCCCTTGGGGCTTGCAAAATCAACCCCAAGACCTGCTTCTTTAAAAATATAATAGGCATGGGCTGCTTCGGAAAGGTAGTACCCCGTTGGATCTCCGGATTTATCACCCAGCGTGGCATGGCTGGTAAGAACGATAACAACCCGATCCGCGGGGGGCATTTTTGCGATGGCGCCTGTTGTCAGGCTAAAAAAAAGAACTGCCATCAAAAGACATATACGTTGGTACATTATTATTTCCTTTGTGTTGGGTAAAAGATGGTTAAATGTATCCATTCAAACCAGGCGATACAAGAAGGCACCTTTTGGTGGGGTACGCACCTTTTGGTTTAAATTGAAGCCAGTCAACACGTTCCCCGTATAGGGGAGGCTGGGTACTTTCGAACACCACCCCAGGGATGTAAAATCCCCGGGGGCACCGGACCAAAATCCAATCGGGTGCCATTTTTACGGCCCGTTTATTCCCAATCCAACAACCGCTGTTCCCCTTCCAGGGCCCGGATATCGGTGACATCCTGGCTCACCTCAAGGCAACCCAGATATTTACCCCGGTCCCGGACGGCAAAATAACGGATGTGGATAAAACGGCCCCCCAATTCAATCCAGAATTCGGCATTGTCCCGTCTACCCTCCCGGAATTGGGAAAGGATCTCCTCCACCACATGGACGCTCTTGGGGGGATGGCATTTGGAAACCTCCCGGCCGATGATGCCCGCGCTCCTTGGGAAGATGCGCTCTTCGGTCTGGGAAAAATAGGCCACCCGATCATCGGGCCCAACAAACGTCAGGTCCACGGGCAGGTGTTTGAGAAGGGCATTGAGGACAGAGGGGGTAAGGATACCGGCATCCAGGTTGATTTCCCCAATGCCGACGGGATGACCTCCGGCCTGCTCCTCCCCCTTGGGAAGCCAGGCATCACCGGGATCCACCCAGGCAAATCCGATTTCCGCCTCCCCCCGCCGGACCTTTTTCCAATCCGACTCTTCAAAGGATTCATGGACCATGGGGAAAAGGATCCGCTCTTCCTTAAAAATCATATCCCGCACGGCAATGGTGAGTTCATGGACAGCCGCAACTGCCTGGGTATGATCATTTTCTCCCAATTTCATCAGGCTGGTTTTAAACATGGCACGGATATCGTCGTGGATTTCCCACATGACCTGGGGCGGTGCGGTGAGGCCCTGGGCTTCCATGATGGGGAAAAGCTGGTTTTCCTTTCGCTCGTAATGGCGGATGATCTGGGAAAGATCGGCCACCGCATCCTTTAGCCCCTTTTGGGCTGCCGAATATCCCAATGGATCCACAATGGCATCCACGGCGGAGGAAAGGGCAGCGGCCTTTTCTTCGGCCAGGGCATTCTCGACCTTAAAGGTGTGGATGGGATGGCCCTCGGGCATCTCCGGCATCTGGGGGGCTTCGGCCTGGGAGGTGAACAACTCCACATGGAGGTCACAGAGTTTCCGGATTTCCGTTTCCGGGATGCCGTCGGCCACCAGTTCCTGTTCCATGGCCCCCACCTCCGCCGGGGAGACCTCGCTGAGTAATCCATGGAATTCATCCCGGACACTGTCCAGGGGCTCGCCATGGTGGAGGCGCATGACAATGTTTTTAAATACCTGAATCCGTTCCTTGCGCCCCATGGGGGCATCCCCCCGCCCTCCGGGATTGATCAAGGTCAGGTTGTCATTGGTTCGCCTAAGGATTTCCAGGGCAATCCCGGTCAAAAATTCATCCGGGTCCAGTCCCCCCATGTCTGCGGCCCGGGAAAGGCTGGCAAAGGGGGCCAGGGTTTTACGCAGGATGGGATTTTTCAATTTGGAAAATTTGGGGGAGAGGCCGGTTAAATAATCCATTATGAAGGGATATTCATCCAAAAGATCCCCGATTTTTGTTTTCAGTGAAAGTTCCATGGGTCCTCCGTTTAGAGTAACCGGGGATTTAATGGAGAAGGAGGGCGTGGCGCGGCAGTTGAATCCCCAAAATGCCTATTATACACGAAATTCCACCCAAAACCAGGCTCACATAACTTTGATTTCAAAAACGAACATCTTGACACTCTTGTTAAAAATCGGGGGATAGGGCACCCAATTCCCTGGAGTAAATAAAGGGCCGTTGAGGGGCATCCCTAGTCCAGGCAGGGCCATCCCTTAATCCGGGCATATGCCTTCAATTTACGATTGGGACGAATAACCCGGGGGTGTCCCACACTGGCCAAGAAAGGAATGTCGGAATCGTGATCGGAGTAAGCATGGGATCGGGTCAAATCCAAACCCTGGGACCGGGCCAGCTTTTGGACGATTTTCACCTTTTCACCATCGGCGCAAATGGCGCCGCGGGATTGTCCCAAACACCGGTTGGAAGCATCATAGGCCAGGGAGGTGCAAAAATAGAAATCGGGCCGGATGTGGTGGACTATGGGGGCAATCAGATGTTCGGTGGTGGCGGAAACCAAGACAATAAGATCCCCCTGCCTTCGGTGATGGGCAATGCGTCCAAGGCAGGCCGGAATGAATTCGTGCTGAATGATCCGATGGAACAATACCCGGGCCTCCTGTTCCAGAAAGCTCCGGGGTCGCCCTGCATAGGTTTTCAGATAATGGGCATTTTGCCGGGTCATGGAGAGCCGGGTGTATCCTGCGACCAGACTTTTCAGCAGGCGGAAGATATAAAGGGGATGCCAGGGTCCCTTGCCCAAAAGATGATGGGCCTCCAGGGTCTGGCTGTCCCGTTGAATCAGGGTGCCGTCCACGTCAAAAAAAGCAGCCCGTCGTCCCCTTGGAGTTGTTGGTATTTCTGTGATTTTATCCATGTGTAAATCCTGGATTTTACGTTGACTTCCCCGGTCCCTGCTCCTATATTAAGCCACCATGAAAACCCAGCGTAAAAAAATAAAAATCATTGAAGCCGCCGGTCGGATATTCTCCCAAAAGGGGTTCCACCAGACCAAGATGGATGAAATTGCGGAAAAGGCCCAGGTGGCCAAGGGCACCCTGTACTATAATTTTTCCAGCAAATCAAAACTCTTTGCCGCCACCGTCACCCATGGGCTCAATGAGGTCATGGATACCATTAAAACGGAATTGGAATCCAACCTCCCCTTTAAGGACCATTTCCATTCCCTGGTGGGCGCGGTGATCCGGGTCTACATCCGCAACAGTGAAGTCACGCGGATCTACGCCAATGAGTTGTCCTCGGGCATTGAACCCAAGGTTCTCAATGAGATCAAGGCCGTGCGCCAGAATTTCATTGATTTCATCGAGGAAAAGCTAGTCATGGGCGAGAAAAAGGGCTATCTGAAATCCATGCCCCCCAGCCTCACGGCGGTCTCGGTCATCGCCCTCATGGACTCCCTGTGCAACCATTACCTGGAAAATCCCAAAACCGCCACCGAGGACGAAATCATCGAAACCGCATATGCCCTGCTCTCCACCGGTCTTTTCAAACCCGAAACCTGCTAGGCATGGCCTACCGGTTTAACCGGTGAAACAGCTTCCTGTTTTTGGCGTATAGTTTCTGGAACACCTCAAACATGGGATCGTAGACCTTGGTGGTTTCCGGATCCGGGACAAAGGTTTTTTCAATGTGAACCATTTCCTTGGCCGCCGCCGGGGTTGAAACCTGTCCCAGGCCCAGGCCGCAAATCAGTGCGGCTCCGGCAGCCCCGGCATTTTGGGGATCCCGGGGAACCTCGATGGTATGCTGGGTGATGTCGGCCATGATCTGGCAAAAGACATCGGATTTGGCCCCGCCCCCCACAAGGCGGATGGAATCCTGGGCGCCGATGCGTTTTTCCATGGCCTCCAGCATCCACCTTTTATGGAAGGCCATCCCTTCCAGCACCGCACGAATCATGGCCCGCTTCCCACTTTTCAACCCCAGATTGAAAAACATGCCCCGGGCAAAGGGATCTTCCTTGGGCGCCCGGTTTCCATGGAGCCAGGGGGTAAAAATCACCCCGCCGGAACCCGGGGGAATCTCCGCCACCTTCCGGTTCAATAAATCGTAGAGCCCATCACTTTCCCCCAGGGAAGGCAACCGCCCCTGGTCATCCTTATAAACACCTAAACTGTCCACGGCCAAATGATCCCGAACCCATTGGAGACAAAGACCCGAAGTTTCCTGCTCGGCCACAAAATTATAGGCGCCCGGCATGGCCCCGCAAATGGAAGCCATGAAATTGCCCACATCCACCATGCGTTTTTCCACATGGGCCACCACCCAGCCCGAGGTGCCCACATAGGCATGGATGTCCCCCTGCTCCAGGCAACCGCTGCCCATGGGGATCAGGGTAATATCACCGCCGCCGCAGAAAACCGGACAGCCCGGGGCCAGCCCCAGGTCTGCCGCAGCTTCGGCTGTCAGTTCTCCGGCCAGGTCCGTCGCCCCCTGAACCCCGGGCAACAACCCCGGATCCACCCCAAAAAGGCCGCAAAGGTATTTTGACCACCCCTCCCGTCCCGGCCGGGTATCGTAAAGGAAGGTGAGATGGGCGGAGTCCCGGGTCATGGTCCCCTTGCCCGTGCAGCACAGGGCCAGGTAGTCCCGGACATCCAACCATTGGCAGGCCCGTTCCATGACCTCGGGCTCATGGTGCTTCACCCAATGGTATTTCCACAGGGGATCCTTGGCCGTGGCCGCAGCCCCGCCGGTGAAATAGAGGGAGGTTAACAATTTGCGGGCATTGAGGCCGGCGACCCTGGGAAAGCCCCGGGCAAAACCGGATTCAAAAATCCGGGTGGCCCGGCCGTCCATGTAGCCCATGGGATTTCGCAGAACCCGCCCCTGGTCATCCACCAGGATCAGGGCCTGCATCTGGCAACAAAAGGAAAGGGCTTTGATTGCCCCACGGGGGGTGCCGGTGCGCTCCAGAACGGCCGCACTGCCCCGGCACAAGGCCTGCCACCAATCCTCGGCCCGCTGCTCCGCCCCACCGTCTGCGGTGGTAAAGAGGGGATACTCCTCCACCTGGGAATCCAGGAGATTGAGATGGCTGCCCAGTTCATAGAGGCAGGTTTTGGCACCGGTGGTGCCCACATCATAGGCCATGACCAATACAGAAGAAGGGGACTCGGCTTTCATGGAACCTTTGAACTCCTTATCTTGGGGTCTTTCCTGCTCGGGTGAAGGGGGCCGGACTTCCGGCCCGCCATCCTGACCGAATTCATATACTGACCAGTCAGTTTGTTCAAGTTTTTTCCATCATTCCAGTCCTACACCCTGGAATCTCGCATATTTGCACAGGATTAGCCATGGATAATTCCCTTGACAAATGAACCATACTCTATCATGGATGGAGGGTTAGCCCGGACAGTTTATGAAGCAAACAAAATCCAAGTGAGCCCGGCAAAACCAATTACAGACGCCCTTTTAAGGAAATTACCATGCGCATCCAGCAGTTTCGAAAAATTCTCCTTTCCAGCCTTACGGTCATGGCAACGGCAGCAGTTTTGGTATTCACCCTGAAACTCTACTTCAGCCCGGAACCCGTGGCAAGCTACCTGGGCAGCAATATCACACAGACCTTCTCCCCCCTTCTCTCCCCTAAGTTTGACAGGGAGCCCTATGATCAGGACAGCCGAGTGGACATGGAAATCGGCAAAGTGATCCAGGTGGAAAAAAGGGAAGACCGCCCCAATATCATCCTGGTCCTGGCCCAGGGGCTGGGCTATGGTGACCTGGGATGCTACGGCAACCCCCTCATCCCCACCCCCAACATCGATCGTTTGGCCCACCAGGGCAGCCGCGCCACCTCGTTTTATGCGGCCAATTCCTCCCCTTCACCGGCCCGGGCGGCATTGATGACCGGCAGATACGCCCATCGCACCGGGGTTTCCTTCACCCTCTATCCCGGGGATGATCCCCAGCCCATGCGCCAGGTCATGCACAATATGGAAAAGGCCATTGCCCGCATCGGCGCCTTTGACCACCCCGACGATTTAAGCATTCTCAACGGCCTTCCCCCCTCTGAAATCACCCTGGCCCGGGCCTTGAAGACCGCAGGCTATGCCACGGCCCTGTTCGGAAAATGGGAGCTGGGGGATTTCACCACCCACCCGGAATTCCATCCCCGGGCCCATGGATTTGACACCTTTGCCGGATTCAGCCTGACCGGTGGAGACTGGCCCATTGCCTTCTGGGAAGACAGAACTCCGGTAAAAAAAGATATCGGCTCCCCTGGAGAACCCGCCATGGAAGCCCTCATGGAGCGGGCCCTGGCCTACATGGATAAGCGAAACCATGCCGAGCCCTTTTTCCTGGTATTCTCCCCCACCATGGCAGGGACGCTCTCCACCGGAGAATCACCGGACCCCGCCGGTAACAGGGGACGATCCCTGCGTGAACTGGATCAGAACATGGGTCGCCTCATGGACCGGCTCACCCAGCTTGGACTGGACCGGGAAACCCTCATCCTCCTCACCTCGGACACGGGACCGGTGACCAACGGCCGCACCATGCCCTTCCAAGGCAAGTCCGGGGACGGACGGGAAGGCGGATTCAGAATCCCCTTCCTGGCCTGGTGGCCCGGCCACATCCCCCCGGCCTCCCGGATGGATTTCCCGGCCAATCAATTGGACATTTTCCCCACCCTGCTCCAACTGGCCGGCCTATCCCTTCCCGGGGACCGGATCATCGACGGTCAAAGCCTGCTCCCGTCCCTCACGGGTAAGGCACAAATGTCCCAACCCCGACAATTTTTCTACTTCCACGGCAACCAGCTCCTGGGGATTCGCAACCAGGAGATGAAATACATCGACCTTCCCTTCCCCGCCCTTTTTGACCTGGATCGGGATCCGTCGGA
>JAKSBM010000755.1 GCA_022361135.1 Desulfobacterales bacterium
CGGCTTCAGCAACGATTCTTTTGTAAGATTCGCCGTTGATCATGATCTGCCATTTACCGGTACGAACGGGAGTGGCTCCACCCTTCAGGGTACCCAGTTTCTGACCTTTTTTGCCGTCCATGTTTTTGTTGTCATCGGTTTTTTTCCAAACGGGGAGGCCCCATTCTTCAAACAGATGAACGGAATCATCAACGTGGCGACCCAGGTCGAAGATCAAGTCTTCACGAACAATACCCATGAGGTCGTTACGTACCATGCGGACGTAATCTTCGGGTTTGTTTTCGCCGATGTAGGTGTTGATGGCGGACAGACCCTGGGCTACGGCGCCAGAGCGTTCGAGGGCAGCTTTGTCAACCAACAGGATTTTGGTGTCGTCGTCGGCCCATTTTTTAATTTCAAAAGCGGTACCGCAAGCAGCCATACCACCGCCGATGATCAGTACATCAACGTCTCTTTTTTCAACTTCAGGCTCTCTTACAGCTTTGAGCTCTCCAACAGGTTTATTCGGTAATGCCATTATATACCTCCAAAAATGTGTATAGTATCAAAAATTATTAAGATATCAATAACTTAGATTAAGCCAGCTCGGTCGGAGCTACCAGTTCAAAACCGTCAGCTTCTTCTGTGGAGAGCAGACCGGAAGACAGGTCTTTACCCTTCAGATCGGCATATTCGTTGGCTTCGCCTTCGGGGGTAGTTCTAATGGGGAACTTAAAGCGTTTTACAACACCATTACGGAACTTACAGGTCCACATGATGTCCTCGGTACCCATCATGGGCTGTACGGAAGCGCCCATGGGTACGAAGTCAGAGTAACCTCTTACTTCAATGGCCTGGGAGGGACAGATTTTAACGCAGGAATAACATTCCCAGCACTGATCCGGTTCCTGGTTGTATGCTTTCATTTCATTGGGATCAAGAACCATCAGGTCATTGGGGCAGATGTACATACATGCTGTTTTGTCTCCGCCTTTGCAACCGTCGCATTTTTCTGCAATTACAAAAGATGGCATTGAGAATACCTCCATAAAATAAGTTAATCAAATTGCACAATACCGTTGTGCTACTCAAGTATATATAACCTAGGTCTTTATTTCTTACCGTCAGACCTCTATATCCAAGTTTAATGCCGGTATGTATTCCTATCTGAATATCTATTCATCCCGACATAAATGTTATGGCAATAGCACCATGGTTGTTCCCTTGTCAAGAATTTTTGAAAAAAGATAAGGCAGGTTTTTCAGCCGTTTACAATGTTTGGTTTGTTGAACTAATATTATTGAACGATTAGTAAAATAGGTTCAAAATGACTTAATATCAACCGGGCTATTGGGGGTGGAAATCAGGAAAGATTCCTGATATTCTGCGCCGGCTGTTATCCATGATAAATGATGAATAATTACGAAGGAATATAACCGTGAGTGAGGAAATGATACCCGTTGGAATCCATGATTCCATGAATTTTAACTGCGGTCCTGACAATCCCTGCTTCAATGAATGTTGCCGGGATCTCTGCCAGGCCCTTACCCCCTATGACGTGTTGCGGCTGAAGCAGGCAAAAGGGATGGATTCCTCTGCCTTCCTCCGGGAATACACGGTCATGCACTTTGGGCCTGAAACCGGGTTGCCCGTGGTGGAGTTCAAGCCCAATCCAGCCACCAACCATGCCTGCCCCTTTGTCTCCGAAGCCGGTTGCACCGTCTATGGGGACCGGCCGGCTTCCTGTCGCATGTATCCTTTGGCCCGGGCCATTGCCCGTTCCCGCCAGACCGGGGAAATCCAGGAGTATTTTGCCCTCATTGAAGAACCCCATTGTCAGGGTTTTGGCCGGGAAAACGGCCAGACTGTCGGCCAGTGGCTGGCGGGCCAGGACGTGGCCGAACACAACCGCCAGAACGACAAAATGATGATTCTCATCAGCCTGAAGAATCAGATCATGCCCGGAAAGCTGGAAGGACTCCAAGCCGATCAATTTTACACCGCCCTCTATGACCTGGATGAATTCCGCAGGCAGATTTTTGACCAGGATCTTCTGGCTGAATTTCAGGTCCCCCAGGATTTTCTGGAAGCCCTTAAAACAGATGATTTGGCCGCATTGGATTTTGGCATGGCCTGGTTGCGGAATATGCTTTTCGGCCATGATCTATCATTTGGAGATTAAAAATGGATATCCAGGGTAAAACCGCATTGGTGCTGGGCGCTGTGAAGGGCATTGGCAAGGCCGTGGGCTTGGCCCTGGCCCGGAAGGGGGCCAAACTCATCCTCACCCGCCATGACTGGGAAGATTCCTATGACGAGATGGAGGCGGACTTTGCCGCCACCGGGGCGGAATACCATATCCTCAACCTGGACCTTTGCCGGACCGGTTCCGCCGCCGAGCTGGCCGACTTCATTGAAAGGGAATACGGTCGGCTGGATATTTTCATCAATAATATTGAGCGGGGAGGGTGGCCCACGGTCCATGGGGCCTATGTGGAAGATCAATGGGACCTGGAAATGGAAACCACCCTCAAGGCCAAACGCTGGGTATTTGATGGGGTGTTCCCCCTGCTCCAGGCCGCCCCCGAAGCCTGTGTCATTAATTTTTCATCCATTGCCGCCCTCACCGGACGGTCCGGTCCGGCTGCCCTGGTTTTCAATGAAGGGTATGCCGCCGCCAACCGCGGGGTGGGAACCTTGACCGAGACCTGGGCCCGCATGGGCGCCCCCGCAATCCGGGTCAATGAACTCATGCTGGGGATCTTTGAAACCCGGCATGCCCAGGGAACCCGGGGGTGGCGGGAAGTTCTCACCCAAGAAGAAAAACAATCCCTCATTGATCATACCTTGGCCGGTCGCACCGGCGCATTGGAGGATGTGGTCAAGGCCACCCTGTTCATGATCCAGGATGCCCCCTACATGACCGGGGCCACCCTGCGCCTGGACGGCGGCTATGTCCTGGCCGGAGAACCGGTGCCGCCCATGCCCAAGGGCATTGTCTAGGGACAATATTTCCCCGGATTCCCCTGGGGGATTCCAATCCATCGCGCCCCATGTCCACGGCATCCATTGCCCGGGTAAATTTATGCGGGTCATATATGTGAGAAAATAAGGAGGTTATGTCCGGATGGGCAAGCCTCCTTTTTTTATGGATTTTGGAAAGTTCTTGAAATAAAGCCATATTTCTCGTTGTGCCAACATTGACATAGCGAAAGTGCTATGGTATCCAACCCGTCAAATGCAGTCCCGGTCGGGCATTGGTGGGGCTGCGATCTTATTTCCAAATTCTTCGCAATGGGAGATTTCTATGCCTGTGATACAGATTAATGACCAATCCATTACCTTTGAACCGGGACAAAGCATACTGGACGTGTGTGAGGCCCGGTCCATATCCATTCCCACCCTTTGTCGCCTAAAGGGCTGTTCTCCCACCGGGGTCTGCGGTGTTTGCCTGGTGGAGGACATGGCCGACCATTCCTTGGTTCGGTCCTGTTCCACTCCGGCCCGGGATGGGATGTGTATTCGCACCGAATCTCCGGCGGTCACACGGGGGCGGCGGGGGGCCATCCAGGCATTGCTTGCCTCGGGCAACCACAATTGTGGCGTGGCCGGAGGACTTTCCCAGGAATTCACCGAATTCCAGGTGGCCGCGGGGGAGGTGGAATCCGATTTTGACCTCTGTCCGGCCTGGGGGGATTGCCGACTCCAGGATCTGGCCTACGCTTACCAGGCAAAGGTTACAAAGCTGGGCCAGGGATGGCAGCAACGCATGCCCGACCTTTCCAACCCCATGATTGTCCGGGATTACTCCCGTTGTATTGGTTGCGGCCGGTGCGTTAAGGCCTGTGATGAAATCCAGGGGAACCGGGCCATTGAAATGCGTGAAGAGGTAGGAATCCCCCAGGTCCCCGGCGGTGGATCGTTAATGGGCTCCGATTGTGTCTTCTGCGGTGAATGTGTTCAGGTTTGTCCGGTGGGGGCCTTGGTGGATAAGAAAAGCCGGGGCAAATGGCATCCCCAGTCCGTTGAAACGGTGCGAACCACCTGTCCCTATTGCGGGGTGGGCTGTCAGCAGCTCCTCCATGTTCACAATGATAAGATCGTCAAAGTCACCGGGGTGGAGGGGGCCCAACCCAACCAAGGACGCCTTTGCGTTAAGGGACGGTTTGGCTATGATTTCATCTATTCCCAGGAGCGGCTCACCTCGCCGTTGATCCGTAAGAATGGCGAGTTGGTGCCCGTATCCTGGGATGAAGCCTTGGATTATACGGCCGATCGCCTTAAGAAAATCATTGCCGAATCCGGTCCGGACAGCGTGGCCGGGGTAAGTTGTGCCCGGAGTATCAATGAAGACTCCTACCAAATGCAAAAGCTTTTTCGGGCCGTATTTAAGACCAATAATATCGATCATTGTGCCCGAACCTGACATGCTCCCACCGTCGCAGGTCTTGCGGCGTCATTCGGTTCCGGTGCCATGACCAATTCCTTTGGGGAATTTGAGTCGGCCCGTCTCTTTTTTATCATTGGTTCCAATATGACCGAGGCCCACCCCGTGGCCGCCACCTTTGTGAAAAATGCCCTGGATAAGGGGGCGAAGCTCATCGTTGCCGACCCCAGGAAGCATGCCCTGGCTGCCCGGGCCGACCTCCATCTCGGATTGAGGGTGGGATCGGACATTGCCCTGCTCAATGCCCTGATGCAGGTCATCATTGAAGAGGATCTCCACGATAAAGCCTTTGTGCTGGATCACACGGAAAATTTTGAAGAACTCAAGGCCGTGGTGGCCCAGTATCCGCCGGAACGGGCGGCTGAAATCTGCGGGATTCCGGCCGGGGATATCCGGGATGCAGCCCGCATGCTGGCCCGGGTCGAATCGGCCATGGTCTGCTATACCCTGGGGATCACCGAGCACACCTGCGGTAGAAACAATGTGGTTTCCGTGGCCAATCTCCAGATGTTGCTGGGGAACATGGGCCAACCCAGTGCCGGGGTGAATCCCCTGCGTGGGCAGAACAATGTCCAGGGGGCCTGCGACATGGGGGCCTTGCCCAATGTCTATCCCGGGTACCAGGCCGTCACCGACCCGGCCAGCCGGGAGAAGTTTCAAGGGGCCTGGGATGTGGATGAATTGCCCGATCAACCGGGACTCATGATTCCCCATATGATGGAAGGACTCCACGATGGGAAGGTTCGGGCCTTTTATGTGTTCGGGGAAAACCTGGCCAACACCGAGCCCGATATCCGCAAGGTGGAAGAAGAATTGGCGGCTGCGGAATTCCTCATCTGCCAGGATATTTTTCCCAACGAGACCACCCGTTTTGCCCATGTGGTCTTTCCGGCGGCGGCCTGGAGTGAGAATCCAGGTACCTTTACCAACAGTGAACGGCGGGTGAACCGGGTACGGAGCGTCAGCCCGGCCCCGGGACTTGCCCGGCCCAATTGGTGGATTTTCCGGGAATTGGCCAAACGTTTCGGTGTGACCTGGGCTTCGGATTCGGCCCGTGCCATCTGGGATGACGAGATTTCAGTCCTGGCACCCTCGCTGGGGGGGATCAAATACCAGCGCATTGAAAATGACGGTCTCCAATGGCCCTGTCCCAGCCTCGCCCATCCGGGTACCCAATATCTTCACAAGGAAGGGCAGTTCACCCGGCGCCGGGGCTGTTTTATCCCGGTGGAATGGACACCGGCGGCGGAAGTCGCCGACGAATCCTTTCCCTTTGTTCTGAGTACCGGACGTAGGCTTTACCATTACCATACCCGGACCCAAACCGGCCGTTGCGATGGCTTGAACACCCTCTTGCCCGAGGAAACCGCGGACATTTCCATTGCCGATGCGGAAAGGCTGGGCATTGCCCAGGGGGAAACCATTGTGGTGGAATCCCGCCGGGGCCGGGTGGAAGTGACGGCCCGGGTGACCGAGCAGGTGCCCCCTGGAATGGTTTGGATGGCCTTCCACTACCGGGAAAACAATGCCAATTGGTTAACCCATCCGGCCTTTGACCCCATCACCCTGACGGCGGAGTACAAGGCCTGTGCCGTTCGATTGGAAAAGCTCGCCTAGATCCAGAGCCGATTCGGGGTGGCTGTACCCCGGATCGGTTTGCCCGGCCAAGGTACCCTGGGGCCCGGGTGTAAAATCGGTTGTTTCCCCCGGCCCGGAATGGTATGAGATGCCAGCCAAAAGGGAGGAAATATGGGATTTAACATTCGTTCAAAAATATGGATTGAGGATGACCAGGGAAAGGTGATTTTCGGCCTGGGTCGGTTTAAAATTCTGTCCGCCATCGATCGGTGCGGCTCCATCAATGCCGCGGCCAAGGATCTGGGCATGGGGTACCGGGCCATCTGGGGAAAGATTAAGACAACGGAAGAAGGCCTGGGCAGCCCACTGCTCACCCGGGTTGCCGGTGGAAAGACCGGAGGGGGATCTCAATTGACGCCCCTGGCCCGGAAGCTGCTTCGGGAATTTGAACGGATACACGGCCATGTGCTGTCATCCTCGGATGATTTCTTTGAGGCCGTTTTCCAGGAAAAGATAAAAAAGGAATTGAATTAGGGGCTTCTGCCCCTTTCCGCATCCTTCCATCCTTATTATATAAGACGGAATGTCAGCTCCGGGGAATGGATATAAAAAAGCCCGTCCGATGTGAATCGGACGGGCTTTTGGCGTTCATGGGCGGGGTGTTATTTCTGCTGGTGGCCGGCCTGTACCGCGGTGATGGCCACGGTGTTGACAATGTCCGCCACCAGGCAGCCGCGGCTCAGGTCGTTGACGGGCTTGTTCAGTCCCTGGAGAACCGGGCCCACGGCCAGGGCGCCCGAGGATCTCTGGACGGCCTTGTAGGTGTTGTTGCCCGTGTTGAGGTCGGGGAAGACCAGGACATTGGCCACGCCGGCCACATCGGAGTCGGGCAGTTTGGTTCGGGCCACAATGGGCTCCACGGCCGCATCGTATTGGATGGGTCCGTCCACGGCCAGATCGGGGTGGCGGCGCTTCAAAAGCTGGGTGGCCTCCCGTACTTTTTCCACATCTTTACCCTTGCCCGAAGTGCCGGTGGAATAGGAGAGCAGGGCCACCTTGGGATCGATGCCGAACATTTTTGCCGTTTCGGCGGAGCTGGTGGCGATCTGGGCCAGCAACTCGGCATTGGGATCCGGGTTCACGGCGCAGTCGCCATAGACCAGGACTTTGTCTTCCAGGCACATGAAAAATACCGAAGAGACCGAAGATGCGTCGGGCCGGGTTTTGATGATTTCAAAGGCCGGCTTGATGGTGGCGGCCGTACTGTGGACCGCCCCGGAGACCATGCCGTCCACATGGCCGTGGTAGACCATGAGGGTGCCGAAATAGCTGGGGTCGCAAACCATATCCCGGGCGGTTACTTCCTTGAGTCCCTTGTGTTTACGCAATTGGAAATAGGTGTCTGCGTAAAGGTCAAGGTGGGTGGAGGTCATGGGGTCCACAATGTTGACCTGGTTGATGCGCAGGCCCAAACTGGTGATTTTGGCCCGGATCCGTTCTTCGTCCCCCAGCAGGGTGAGGTCGACGATTTCCCGGTGGAGGAGAATTTCCGCCGCCCTGAGGATGCGTTCTTCTTCCCCTTCGGGCAGGACAATGTGCTTTTTGTTGGCCCGGGCCCGTTGGATGAGATCGAATTCAAACATCTTGGGGGTGACAATGGTGGACCGGGTTTTGATGAGTTTTTCGCCCAGCCGGTCAATGTCGATGTGCTGTTCGAACAGGGCCAGGGCACGGGTGATTTTCCGGTAGTCCCGGGGGGAGATATCCGACTGGATCTTTTCCACGGCCACGGCGGTGGAAAAGGTGTCTGCGTTGACACTGAGGACCGGCACCATGCTGGAAAAACCCTTAATCAGTTCCCAGACCGGATCCTCGGGTTTTAATCCGCCGGTGAGGATGATGGCGGCAATGTTTTCCGTGGAGGCCGAGGAGATGGAGGCCAGGCAGGCCACAATGATGTCGGCCCGGTCCCCCGGGGTGATGATCAGGGTGCCGTGTTCGATGCGGGTGAGGAAATTTCTCAGCTGCATGGCGGCCACGGTGAAGCTTCTGGCGTGGCGGTAGAGCTGCTTTTCCCCGTAGAGGATGTCTGCATCCAGGGCCGCGGCCACTTCGGCCACGGTGGGTTTGCCGATGACCGGTTCGTCCGGGACGGTGAAAAGGAGCTGATCCTTGGCAAAGTTGCTTTGCTTGAGGATTTCCACAATCTGCTCGCCGTCGGCCCGGTGGGCCCGGTTGATGATGGTGGCAATGACATCGCAGCCCTTGGAGGTCAAGGACTCCAGGGTGAGGTTGGTCAGCAGGGTGACCTCTTCCACGCTCTTCTGGTGGGCCGATGCCACCAGGAGGACCGGGCAGGAGAGGTTCTGGATGATCATGGTGTTGATGTCGAATTCGGCACCGGCCGTTGCCGACTGGAAGTCGGTTCCTTCACAGAGGAGGAATTCGGAATATTTTTTGGCTTCGTTGTACTTCACCAGGATCTGTTCAATGATTTCTCCTTTTTTGCCCAGGGCAAGGAGGTGGTCCACTTCGCTTTGCTTCATGCCATAGGTGTATTCCAGGGGAATGTCCAGATTGAAGTGGCTTCGCATGAGACGGATGTCGGCGTCTTCCGAAGCGTCCGGGCCATGGTCTTGAACAATGGGCCGGAAAAAGCCGACCCGATCGGTTTTTCTAAAAAGCATCTCCATCACCCCCAGGGCAATGGCAGATTTCCCACTGCCGGATTCAGTGGCAGTGATATATAAACAATTTGACATGGCATTTTCCTTTTGGCTTATGCAAAGCGGCTGGCTATATGTCTTTTATATTGTCGTGGCTGGTCTTATAGGTGCGCTGACTGGTAGTTTATGAATCTATGTATTTTATAAAATTCGGGAATAAATAGCAATTTTTATTGCGGCGAAAGGCGTTGCTTGGGGTGAACATTGTCCCTGGTGTACGATTTATTCCCCAATGAGAATTTGGGCGATGGTGAGTTTTGTTTTTCCGGTCCGTCCGGTGGTTTGGCGATATTCCATTTCCGCCTGGGCCATGCGGCGGTAGAGGGGGGTGCGGTCAAAGGGGATGTAATTGTCGTCCTTGAATTGGCCGGCATCGCATCCTTTGCCCCGGATGATACCCACTCCCGGGCGGCTCATTTCATGGGGCAGGCCGTGGAGGCGGCAGATCATGGGGCGGTGGGCATAGGTCATGCAGCGCCCGTCCATGTTCAAGGGGCAGAGGATCTTTTGGGACTGGGCCTGGCCGTTTTTCCGGAAGGTCGCCGCCACCCATTCCCGGGCCCGGTCCAGGGCCGCTGCCTGGGTTTCGGGATCCAGGGCCTGGAATCCCCGGCGCAGATAATCCTGTTCTGCAAAGGTGTGGTGGAAGAATAGGGCGGTGCAGCAATTATCCCGGCATCCCTGGCAATGGAATCCGTATTTTTCGGCCACGGCCTCGTAGGCGGCGTCCATCTGTTTGTAAGTATCAATCAATGTATCAAAGGGGGTGGGCATGGGGGATCTCCATTAGACCAGGGGTTTTGGGAAAAATAATTTTGTGTACAATTCAAGGGCATAGCGGTCGGTCATGGAGGCGATGGCATCGCAGGCACAGCGCCGGAGCAAGGCCGGATCTTCATTCCAGGGGGCCATTTCCATCTTTTCCAATTCCTTCTGGAGTTGGGCCGGGCAGGCCAGGAAATGGTTGTAGAGGTTGCCGATGATTTTCTTTGCCTTGATGAATTCATTGTGTACGGCCGGGGATCGATAGACCTCTTCAAAGAGAAACTGCCGCAGAACGGTCATGGCCTGGAAGATTTCATCGCCCATGTCTAATATAAAGGTATCCTCTCCGGGGATGCTGTTGTCCACCAGGCATTGGATCATGGTACTGGCCCGTTGGGAATGGGTTTTTCCCAAGCGTTCTTTGCAGATGGCGGGGATATCCGCCTGGCTGATCACCTTGCCCCTCAGGGCGTCATCCAGGTCGTGGTTGAGGTAGGCGATGATGTCGGCCACCCGGACAATACGACCCTCCACGGTGATGGCGGTTTCTCCGGGGGTGGCCGGGATGATGTTCCCGAATCCCTTGGAGTGTTTGAGGATGCCGTCCCGAACGCAGCGGGTCAGATTCAGCCCCTTGCCCCGGTTCTCCAGGCTGTCCACCACCCGCAGGCTTTGGTCGGAGTGGGAAAAGTGGGGGGAGTGGACCTCGGTGAGGGCGGTTTCGCCCCCGTGTCCAAAGGGGGTGTGTCCCAGGTCGTGGCCCAGGGCAATGGCCTCGGCCAGATCCTCATTCAACCGCATGGCCCGGGCGATGTTCCGGGCGATTTCCGACACCTCCAGGGTATGGGTGAGCCGGGTGCGGCAATGGTCCCCCAGGGGGGAGAGGAAGACCTGGGTTTTGTATTTGAGACGGCGGAATGCGTTGGAGTAGACAATGCGATCCCGGTCGACCTGAAAGGGCGTCCTCAAAGTGTCCTGGGACGCTTCGTCAACCTTGCGTTTTGCTTGTGAGCTGGGGGTCCCGTGGTGGGATAGAAAGCTGAGCTCCCGCCGCTGGAATGCTTCTCGGATACTGTGTTTCATGGGAGCTGTATTTTTTTTAAGTGGTTTCATAAATTCATGTTGAATCTTTACCAGGATTCTTTAAAATACAGAATTTTATGAAAAAAGCAAGCAGGGCCCATTCTTGGGCCGGGGCCGGGGTGGCCGGTCTAATAAGGAGGTTGGGTTTTGAATCAGGATCTTAAGTTCATGGAGACGGCCCTGGAAATGGCGGAAAAAGCCTTTGAACGGGGGGAGTTTCCCGTGGGGTGTATCATTGTCCGGGACGGGGAAATCATTGCCCGGGGCAACCGGAGTGGTACGGCCACCGACACCAACCGGTTTTCCGAAATCGACCATGCCGAAATCCGCGCCTTGAAAAACATGGAGACCGCCGGTCTGGGAATTCCCCAGGGGGAAAGGGACAATACGGTGCTCTATTGCACCATGGAGCCCTGTCTCATGTGCTTTTCCGCCATTATATTATCTGGAATCCAGCGGGTGGTTTACGCCTATGAGGATGCCATGGGTGGGGGGACCGGATGTGATCTAAGCAGCCTGCCCCCCCTTTATCGGGAGAGCCAAATTCAAGTGGTTGGCGGGGTCTGTCGTCAAAAAAGTCTTGATCTTTTTTATAATTTCTTTAATAAAGAGGAAAACTTATACTGGAAGGACAGTTTTCTGGAACGGTACACCCGGTGCCAGAAGCAGGACTCGGTATAAGGCAATATAATTCTTGCCTTTTAGTTGGCAAATCGCTATAATTAAAAGGTTATGCTTTATTCTATGTATATTAACTTTTTGGGAGCGTATGAAAGCGGGAGGTGTGAAAATATCTAAGCGAGGAAGACAGGATCGGGTAAATGTGAATAAGGGAATCAGAGCCAACGAAGTTCGTGTGATCGGCTCTGACGGTGAACAGATAGGGATACTGCCCATTAAAGAGGCATTGAGAATTGCCGGTGATGAGGATCTGGACCTGGTCGAAGTATCACCGGATGCAAGACCACCTGTCTGTAAGATAATGGATCATGGAAAGTATAAGTACGAGGTAACCAAAAAGAAACAGGAAGCCAAACGTAAACAGAAAAGTACCCAGATCAAGGAAATTAAGGTTCGGCCCAAAACCGGCGAACACGATCTTGCCACAAAGGTCCGGCATATCCAGAAGTTTATCGGCAACAACGATAAGGTTAAGGTGACGCTGATGTTCCGTGGGCGAGAAATTATCCTCAGGGATCGGGCCAACCAAGTATTGAATCGGGTTATCGAACTCACCGAAGAATTTGCCGTTGTTGAACAACATCCCAAATTTGAAGGTCGGGTCGTGACCATGTTGCTTGGGCCCAAATAGTCCGGGTATAGTTTAGCAGAACGCAGACTGTTATTGCATAGAAAATGTATGGTGGTGTATTGCGCCGATTTCGTGTGTATGCCACCTTCTTCTTTTTAGTAAATCGCAACACAGGAGAGGTTTAAAATGCCTAAGATTAAGACCAGTAGAGCGGCTGCCAAGCGGTTCAAAAAAACCGGCTCCGGGAAATTCAAGTTCAGAAAATCCCACGCCAGCCACATCTTGACCAAGAAGACCACCAAGAGAAAACGTTCTTTCAGACTGGATCAGATGGCTTCCGCCGCTGACATGAAAGAAATTAAACGGTTGCTGCCCAACGGCTAAGCAACTCACCAAACGGTTCCCCCGAACAATCGGGGATAAGCAATGTTACCGTACCTGCATGGGCAGACCATGTTGGGTCCATATGCTTTAGGAGTATAGAAAATGAGAGTAAAAAGAGGATTTAAGGCCAGAAGACGTAGAAATAAGGTTCTGAAGCTTGCAAAAGGTTTTCGGGGCGGTCGCAGTAAACTGTTTAGAACCGCGGCGGATTCGGTAGATA
>JAKSBM010000627.1 GCA_022361135.1 Desulfobacterales bacterium
ATCTTCTGTCCCGCTTCAATGAGAAGTTTCTGAACCAGCTTGCCTTCGGGGCCGGTCTGGTGGGTCACCAGGGTCATGCCCAAAATTTCAGAGGCCAGGCTTTCCACCTCGCCCATGTCGGCTGCCAGTTTGACCCCACCACCCTTGCCGCGGCCGCCGGCATGGATCTGGGCCTTTACCACCACGGGGAATTCCCCGAGTCCTTCGGCGATGGTCTTGGCTTCTTCAACGGAGAACGCCGGTTTTCCTTCAGGTACCGGGACATTGTATTGCCGGAACAATTCCTTGGCCTGGTATTCATGTATCTTCATTTACCATTCCTTACGCCTAAAATTAATTATAAAAAGGACAACAGAAGCTCCGCAGCTGCCGAGGGGGACATGAGATCGTCCCGCACCCGTTTGGACACCGTCGGAATCTGTTCTCTGATCATCTCATTCTGCCAGAACCGGTTTTTGAGCCCTTCGTTCCCCAGGGTCCACATCCAGTCCTCGGATTGCTTCTTGCGCCGCAGTTCGAACTCACCGGTCGCCTGGAACTTCTCCCGGTGGCGTAATACGGTCTCCCACACATCCCAGGTGCCGCCGTCGGTGACCGAAGAGCAGGTCATCACCGGGGTGGCCCAGGTGGGGGTGGAGGGGGCGATCATGTGCATGGCGATTTCCAGGTCGGATTTGGCCCGTTCCACCGCCTCTTTATTTTCGCCGTCGGCCTTGTTGATGGCAATGCCGTCGGCCAGCTCCAGCACCCCTTTTTTAATGCCCTGGAGTTCATCACCGGCCCCTGCAATCATGAGGACCAGGAAAAAATCCACCATGGCGGCCACGGAGATCTCGGACTGGCCGACCCCCACGGTTTCCACCAGGATGACATCGTAGCCGGCGGCTTCGCACACCAGCATGATCTCCCGGGTTTTAGCGGCCACCCCCCCCAGGGTTTCCCCTGCGGGGGAGGGACGGATAAAGGCATTTTCATGGGCGGACAGCTGCTCCATCCGGGTTTTATCCCCCAGGATGGAGCCGCCGCTGCGCTGGCTTGTGGGATCGACGGCCAGCACAGCCACCTTGTGTCCGGAGTTGGCAAGGGCCATGCCCAGGTTCTCGATGAAGGTGGACTTGCCCACCCCTGGAACCCCGGTGATGCCGATGCGGATACTCTTTCCCGTGGCCGGGAGGAGCCGTTCCATGACCTTGAAGGCCATCTGCTGGTGATCGGGGCGCTGACTCTCAATGAGGGTCATGGTCTTGGCGATCATACGCCGCTGACCAGCTGCCACCCCGCGGACCAGGGCCTCCGGATCCACGCCGGACATCTTACGCGCCTATGACGTTGAGGGTACGGTTGGCCGAATCCGTGACCACGGTACCCGGGCCAAAGATTTCATCGGCTCCAGCCCCATTCAGGAAGTCATAATCCTGGGGCGGAATGATACCGCCGACAACCACTTTAATGTCTTCGGCACCCGCTTTTTTCAACTCTTCCACAATCCTGGGAACCAGGGTCTTGTGTCCGGCGGCCAGGGAAGAAACACCCACCACGTGGACGTCGTTTTCAACGGCCATCTTGGCAGCTTCTTCCGGGGTCTGGAACATGGGTCCAAGATCCACGTCAAATCCAAAGTCGGCATAGGCCGTGGCAATGACCTTCACGCCGCGGTCATGGCCGTCCTGTCCCATCTTGCACAGCAGGATACGGGGACGACGTCCGGTTTTTTCTTCAAAGTCGGCCGTTCTTTTACGCAGGGAGGCCAACAATTCGGGATCGGAACTTTCGGCATAGACGCCGGAGATGCACTGGGTGGTGGCCACGAAGCGGGAGAAGACCTTTTCCATGGCATCGGAAATCTCACCCACGGTGGCACGGGCACGGACGGCGGGCAGACAGGCGGCCAGCAGGTTTTCACCGGATTCACAGGCCTTGGTGATGTCGGCCAGGGCCTTTTCAACCTGGGCATTATCCCGGTTGGCCCTGATTTCCTTGAGCCGGGCGATCTGTTCATCCTGGACGGTTTCGGAAACCTCACGCACGGGGATGGGAGTTTCTTCGTCGATGGTGTATTTATTCACACCCACGATGACGTCTTCGCCCTGGTCAATGCGGGCCTGGCGGCGGGCAGCCACTTCTTCGATTCTCATCTTGGGCATGCCGGACTCAATGGCCTTGGCCATTCCGCCCAAATCTTCAATCTCTTTGAGAATCTTACGAACTTCGTCGATGATGTTCTGGGTCAAACTTTCCACATAATAGGATCCGCCCAAGGGATCAACCACGTCACAAACATGGGATTCTTCCTGGACAATGATCTGGGTATTTCTGGCGATGCGGG
>JAKSBM010000835.1 GCA_022361135.1 Desulfobacterales bacterium
CCCCCAAGAGGTGGCCCAGCTGCTGGAGCTGGTCTTGGTGAAAATCCCCCGGAAGAAACTGGCTGTCCATTTCCACGACACCTATGGACGGGGCATTGCCAATGTTTTGGAATCCGTTTCCCACGGTATCGAAATCATCGACGCCAGTGCCGGAGGCTTGGGGGGCTGTCCCTTTGCGCCGGGGGCCACCGGAAATGTGGCAACGGAAGAGGTGGTTAACGCCCTGGAGGATGCAGGTAAAAAAACAGGTGTGGACCCCAATGCCCTTGTCAAAGCCGGGAAATGTCTACAGCCCTATGTTAACCGGAAAGAATCCATCCCGGCGGAAGATTCTTTACCCTGTTCTTCCTGTGAGTTTTCCCAGGGAAAGGGATGTTGCGCACCCCGGAAATGAATGGTGTAAATGGGCTGGAAGAATGATTCTTCGGACGACTCTCCGGGAATGCTGGCTGGGGTAGAGCCCAGAAAGGGCGGGGGATATGTCAGGTATCCGGGCCAATTCGGTGGCTGGTGGGCCCGAGGAAAAAAGTCACAAGACCCACGGCCATGGGATCCATTCCGTGGGCTTCGGTTAAAGCTCTTTCCGCCGGTCTGCTTTTCCGGAAGAAAGGCCATTTCAACCTTCAGGGGCAGGTTGATGTGGGGAAATCATACAAATGTTCAATGGGAACCCTTGATTTCCCTTTTTGATAAAGATTTTTTGAATTCTAAGGGGTTCCTTTTGTAAGTACTTGGGTCAGGTGCTCACTGAGGAACATGATGGACTCGATGTCCAGGTGATCGGTGACGGTTTCGTCAAAGAGGAGTTTGACTTCGGCTTCAAAATCTTCATGGGCATCCCAGAAGAGGAGGGTCACGCCGACCTTGGGAAAAACCTGGAAGAAAAATGCCCGGTCCGGAGATTCGTAGTCGGTTTTTACATTCATGGCCCCTGCGGATCGGCAGGCATTATCCAGGGCGGTTAATTGGTTGGCAAAATGATTTGCCAGGGGCTGCTCCACATGGCGCTGCATGGAGGACACCTTGGAAACCGTGTTGGGGAATTCCTTAAAACTTTTTTGATTGCCCGTGGGATTCCGTACGCCGCCCATGGCCATGTGGATGTGGATGAAGGTCTGTTCGTTCCGGGAGGCACTGCGGTGGGACAGGTGGATGTCACCCTTGGGGGTGACCCGCAGCTCCGAAGTAAAATAGGGAAGAATCATATCTTCCTGGGCCATGCGGCCGCCGATGCGTGTTGCAATGTCGGTCAGGGCCA
>JAKSBM010000238.1 GCA_022361135.1 Desulfobacterales bacterium
AGGAGCAGATCCGTGCATGCGGCAATGGTGTTCTCCTCCAGGGCCGCTGTGGTGAGAAGGTCGAGGTATTCAGCCATGAATCGGTCTTTATTTTCCAAAGCCGGATTCGTCCGGGTCTGGGTTCCCGGGGATTTGTTCCCAGCTGCGTCATCCCCTGCCTTCCCATCCTCCAATGTCCCAAGGCCATGGCCGGGATAGGTCTCCATGAACCAGGCATAGCCCACGGGGTTGGCCATCTCCTTGATTTTCATGCGCAGCCGATCCTGGACCCAGGGCAGGCGGCAATCCCGGAGTTTTTCCTCTGCTTCCAGGTATGCGGCCAGGGTGTGGGTGGCGGAAACCCGATCCAGAATCAGGGGTTCCAATCCCCGGCCCGCCGGGGTGTTCCGATAAAACTCATAGACCGAATAAATCGCATCCAGGCCGGATCGGCCGGTGAGTTCCAATCCGTCCACGGCCTGCTGTGCGGCACCAAGATCCAGGCAGGATAAATCATAGATAAGAAGGGAGTTACCACAGACCAGGGCCACCTGGTCCCCGGCCAGGGGGCGGGGCGGGCAGGCCGAGGCGCCGACGCATAAATCCTGCTCCAGGAGGCGCTCTCCGGTGTCGGTCCGGAAAACGGCCAACTTACCCGATTTTTTTTCAATGGGTTTCCCCAGTGAAGCCACGCAAAAATACCGGCCCGACCGGCTGAAAAAGCATGTGGAAACGGGCATCCACCCATGGGTTTTGATCTCCTGTTTTTTCCCGTCGGCCAATGCCATCAGAAAAAACCGGCCATTGGGGGTCTCAAAGGCCACCATGCTCCCGTCAACACCCAGCCGGAATCTCACCACCCGGTCCGGGAACCGCTTTTTCAATGCCAGGGGGTTGCAATTCCACCATTCCAGCGCCCCGGAAACACCCCGGCAGAGGAAACTCTCCCCATTGGGCAGAAAATAAAAATCCATGCCATGGGGGTGGGTTTTTATTTCCCCGACGACGTGATCATCGGCGAGGGTCCGCAATTGAAAGGTCCGTGGATTTTTGCTTGAATAGTATTCCCAGCCGGCCAGGTAGCGGGCCCCCGGACTGAAGGCAAAATGTTTATATTCCCCAAGGTAGGGGTCAAGGTAGCGGGTTTCAAGGGTCCCAAGGTCCAGCAGAACCGGGGCCCCGGGACAATCGTAGAGAAGATGACTTTCATCGGGGCTAAAAACCCTGAGCCATCCCCACCCCAGCCCCTTGAGGCGCCGGCCTCTTTCCAGGTCGTAAAGGACGTTCATACTCACCCCGAACCGTCCCCTGGGACTCATTCCCTCTGGCTTTAAAAGCGGCACCTTCGCCTGTATCCCCAAGGTTTTCCCATGGGCGTTGCAAACGGCCACCGCCACCCGGCCAGCCGGATCGATGAAATAATCCTGGATGGGATAGGCCAGGGACACCACCTCCCGGGCCGGCCATTTTGCCATGGCCCATGTGGGGGCCAGAATTAGCCCAACGCTGAAAATCAGTAGAAACACCACCGCCCGAGCAGACATAAAGTATGGACAAGAAAAAGCAAAACCCTTCATTTCAAAGCCTTTGTATCCTTGGAATCAAAATCGGAATGATAGATTATCTGGATTTGCTCTTTTCTTCAATGGGATCACAGCTCCGACCAAGGAGAACAATATTTACTCCCACCCGACACAGACCATGGCAAAGGATAGAAAACCA
>JAKSBM010000198.1 GCA_022361135.1 Desulfobacterales bacterium
AATTCCTGTTCAAAGCGGAACGGGCCAACCTCACCGGCAAGGTCGCCGGCGCATTCGGCTCCCACACCCACAGCGGGGAAGCCGCCCCCATGATCTACGACACCATGCAGCACGTCTTTAAAATGGATGCCACCACCCTGGGGCCCCTGAACCTCACCGAGGAGACCATGGGCACCGACGACGGCCCCAAGGCCTGCCACGATTATGCCAAGGCCGTTGTGGAAAAATTGTAAGCCCCAAAACCCAAAAAAGGCCCTGGCCATTCCCATTGAATGACCAGGGCCTTTTCTCAAAAGAACGCTCCCCAACGTATGGCCCCCCCGTAATAAACCAACCCGGGTTAGGCTATTCAAATTTCACCATGGAGGAGATCGGGCAAGATTCACGACAATAACCAAAAATCACGGGGTTCCCCTGGCACTGAATTGTTTGTTCACCCATCTGTCCTTCCAAGGCGTTTCAAGATTGCCTTAATGTCCTCCAGGGCGGCCTGGAAATCATAGCGTCCCAGGGCCTCCAGGGCTGCGGCATAGGATTCCGGTGCCTCCGGCTCCAGGCTGCCCCCCAGTTCCTCCAGACGGTCCACGGCTTTGGTGTCGCCGTTTTCCAACAGGACCACCAGGGCCCTGAGTTCATCCATGAGGGGACCGGGGGCCAGGGATGGAGAGGCGGGGCTTTGACCCCAGTCCCGGCTGTGGATGGCCTCCACCAATTCCCGGATCTTTCCATCCAGGGTCTGAACCAGGGTGAGGATGGCCTCCACCCCGGGCCGGGGCTGCTCCAGGAGCGCCTCGATCTGCCGGGCCAAGTCCACCAATTCCCCGGCTCCCATGTGTCCGGCCACCCCCTTGAGTCCATGGGCCATGATCCGGGCCGGGTCAAACTCCCGGGCAGCCAGGGCCCGGCGGATGCGGGAACTGAAATCCGCCTCGGACTCGGCAAATCGTTTAAGCAGGCGTCCGTAGAGCCGGGGATCCCTCTGACAGATGGCCAATCCCTTTTCATGGGCCACCCCGGGCAGACCGGCAAACCCGGACGGGTCATGGTTGGGGACAGGGACAATGTCCAGGTCACCGGGTGGGCCGGACCCCTTGATCCATTGGACCATTTTCCCAAACATATCCTTCAATTTCAACGGCTTGGCAATGTGGGCATTCATCCCTGCGGCCAGAGCCCGTTCCCGGTCACCGGCCAGGGCATCGGCCGTCATGGCCAGGATGGGCAAATCCGTGAACCGGGGATTTTCCCGGATGCGGCGACTGGCTTCGTACCCGTCCATCTCGGGCATCTGGCAGTCCATGAGAATGCCGTCAAACTCCCCCTGTTCCAGGATTTCCAGGGCCTCCCGGCCATTGGCGGCCGACACCACGGACATGCCGTGGGTCACCAGCAATTCTTCGGCCAGTTCCCGGTTCGCTCCATTGTCCTCCACCAAAAGAATCCGGGCCCCCCACAGGGGGGCGGCCAGACGGGTTAATTCCTCCTGTTGCCGTCGGTGCTCGGCCTGGGGAGGACGGTGGTCATCGTAGGCATGGGTCAAGGCCCGGGCCAGGCTGGCATAGGTGACCGGGGTGGTGAGGTAGGCCTGGATGAGGTCCGGTTCCAGGGCCTGGACAGCCTGGACCACATCCTCGGAAGAAAAGGCGGCCATGGCCACAAACCGGGGAGGGACTTCCTCCCATTGGGAACGGATGGCATGGGCGGTCCGGATGCCGTCCAGGTCGGCCAGGGCCCAGTCCACCAGGACCAAGTCCATGGGCGGCTGGCCCTGGGCCACGTCCAGGGCCTCCCGGCCGGAGGCGGCGGAGGCCACCTGGTAGCCCAACTGGCCCAGCATGCGACACAGAATGTCCCGGGCCGTGGCATTGTCCGCCACCACCAGAACCGTGCACGTCCCCTCGGGCGGGGGAATCTTGGAAACCAGGGTTTCGGTACCGGCCAATTCCAACCAGACATGGAAGGAAAACTCCGCCCCTTCTCCGGGGCGGCTTTCCACACGGATTTCCCCCTCCATCATCTCCACCAGCCGCTTGGAAATGGCCAGTCCCAGGCCCGTGCCCCCATACTTCCGGGTGGTGGAGGAATCGGCCTGGTTAAAGGATTCAAACAGGGGCTGAATTTCTTCCCGGGTCAGGCCGATGCCCGTGTCCCGAACACTGAAGGCCAGGCAGATTCGACTGCCCCGGATTTCCCTGGGGGAGACGGAAATCACCACCTCCCCTTGGGGGGTGAATTTCAGGGCATTGCTGCCCAGGTTCAACAGGATCTGGGAAAGCCGGAGGGAATCCCCCAGGACCACCCGGGGCAATTCCGGATCCAGATTAAAAATCAATGCCAGATTTTTTTCCTCGGCCTGGATGTGGAGGAGGTGGGCAAGGTCCATGAGGCTCTCTTCCAGGCGAAACCGGGCCTTTTCCATCTGCATTTTTCCGGCATCCAATTTGGAATAATCCAAAATATCATTGATGATCCGCAACAGGGACTCGGCCGAACGGTGGGCCTTTTGCACGTAATTGCGCTGGTGGGGCAACAGCCCGGTTTGCAGGGCCAAATGGGACATGCCGATGATGGCGTTCATGGGGGTCCGGATTTCATGGCTCATGTTGGCCAAAAATTCCCCCTTGGCCCGGGCTGCCTCTTCGGCCTCTTCCTTGGCCCGTTCCAATTCCTGCTGCAGGGCCAACCGACGGGTGATGTCGGCAAAGACCAGCACGGCGCCGGAATAGACCCCCTCCCGGACCATGGCCTGGAGGGTGAACTCCACGGGTACCACCCGTCCGTCCCGGTGGCGCAACTCCTCGGTGTCCGACACCTGTTCATGGTTGCGCAGGGCCCGGCGGAACCGCGGGGTAAATCGGTCAAAGGCCCGGGGGCTCAATGGCTGGATGATTTCCCGGGCGTCCCGGCCCACCAGGTCCGAA
>JAKSBM010000582.1 GCA_022361135.1 Desulfobacterales bacterium
AGGGTTCAATCGCTATTAACTCACTTTTTTCATTTTGCTTACGCCACTCCTCAAGGAAAATGCCATAACCGGCACCCACCTCTACCAAGCGACGGATCTCAAAATTTTTCCCGGTGAAATACGTCCTAATTTTTTCCACCCGGGGTTTAAATATTTTGTCTCGCCGAGCCTCTGCAACAGTTGGAAAAAACTGGTTAGCCCAAAAATCCGATGATTTAGACCCACGATAAAAACGTTCAAATGCAACCATGGAGGGCCTGGGAGACTGAAACATTGATCCACACCCCTCACATTGAACAAATCCAAAGCCGTGTTTTGAAAACTGGAACACCGCCTCTGTCCCCTGGCATGCCACACAAGGAACATCATTGCGATCCGTATCAGGAAAACATGTTGCAGCATCTTCCCGGGACAAACGTAAATATTCGTCTAAAAGTGCCTGAGGGCGTATTTCATTTTCTTTCATAATCAACGTATTGAGAGATAACCCCATCGGTTTTCATTAGCTTTTCGGCAGCAACCAGATCTTCCCGGGTATCCACACCAATGGTTTCAAAATCACTGGAAATCATTCTAATGGGGGTCCCATTTTCCATAAATCGATTCATATCCACAGATTCCACAATTTCCAAATCCGTTTCCTTCATCCGATTAAAAATTTCAAGGTAATCTCGACGGAATGCAATGACACCAACCTGGAGATAGGCAGTTATGTCTTCCCAGCCTTTCCACGGAGACGGAATGGCTTCCCGGGAAAAGTACAATGCATTTCCTCTTTGATCTACCACCACCTTCACGTTGTTTTTATCCACGAATGCATCATAATCACGGATGACAGACATGATATTTACCACGTTAATATCGGGATCTTCGAAGGGGGGAAGAGTATCACTGATGGACTGGGGTTGAATCAAGGGTTCATCCCCCTGAACCATGACAACCACATCAATGTGCTCGCCGATTTCAGCCTCTATGATCTGAAGGGCTTCAGCCGTACGATCTGTTGCTCGATTATGGGTATCTGCAGTCATCACCGCCTTTCCACCAATGGAATGAATATATTCTGCAATCTCGATATCGCAGGTGGCCACATAAACATCATCCATTCCCGTACTCAGACGGGTACGATGGTAACAATGTCCGATCATGGGCATATCCATAATATTTGCCATGGGTTTTCCAGGGAACCTGGAGGCTGCCATTCGGGCAGGAATGATTGCCACTGCTTTCATTTTTGCTTTTCCTTATATGTTTCAACCCCAAAACGGGCACCTGTTTCTAAAAGCCTCATATCCACACTATAGGCTACAAATCCGTACCCATCCTCAAAACAAGTCTTCATCTGTTTTGTATCCGGTTCCACCACATGCAACCCGGAAGTAACGCCCAACTTTTTCCCGACATCTTTGATATGTTCCAGCGTATCCACGAATCGAGGATTGGAAAACTCTCCGGGGATTCCCATGGAACAAGACAAATCATATGGGCCAACGATAAAGCCGTCCACGCCAGGGACAGTCAAAATTTCTTCTAGGCAAGTTAATGCCGACTCATGCTCGATCTGAACAATAACCACAGAAGAGGAGGCGTTCCATGCCATATATTCTTTGAATTCCGTGCCATACCCCTGGGCCCTGGCCAGCCCCACCCCCCGACTTCCAATGGGAGCGTACTGAACCGCCGCCACCGCTTGCCTTGCATCGTCAACGCTATTCACCATGGGAACGACAATCCCATGGGCTCCCGCATCCATTACCCGTTTAATCTGACAAGGATCATTGGACGTAAGTCGGACCAGCGCAGGCACACCACACAAATCAATTACCCGAATCATTTCGCCAGCCATTTCAATGGAAATAACACTATGTTCCAAATCCACCACCAACCAATCAAACCCCGACCGGGCCATGATTTCAGCAATGGCTGTATTGCCAAAGGTCAACCAAGATCCAAGGGTGGGGATATTGGCAGCCAATTTTTGCTTTAAGTCCAAAAGATATTCTCCTTAATTATTTTGACAAAACATTTGCCAAACCCTCTACCACGACATCCTGGTCCCCATGGGATAGGTATGGATGCATGGGCAAGCTCAAGATGTGTTTCGCAACCCTTTCGGCAACAGGTAATTGATCGTTGGTTTTGAAGGCAGGCTGTCGGTGCAGAGGAACCGGATAATGAACGGCCGTGGGAATGCCAAACTCCTTCAACCCGGCAATGACCACATCCCGATCCTCCACCAGAATTGAAAATTGTGCAAACACACTCTTATTTCCTGCGTCAATATACGGAATCGTCACCGGCAAATCTGTCAGAAGGCGCATATAACGCTCTCCGATGGACTGTCGCAAATCGACCTCTTGTTGGAAGCATTTAAATTTCGATAATAATACCGCTGCCTGAAGAGTATCCAAACGCCCATTTACCCCCACTCTTGGATGATGATATCTACGATCCTGTCCATGGACACGAATTTCCTTCATTCTCTCTGCCAACTTGCCATCCGGCGTAAAACAAGCCCCGCCGTCTCCGTATCCTCCCAACGGTTTCGAAGGGAAAAAAGATGTACACCCGATGGTCGAAAGGCCGCAGGATTGCTTGCCATAACGCGTGGCACCAAAACTCTGAGCGCCATCTTCGATCACTGCCAAACCATGCTTTCGAGCAATACCATTTATCTCTTCAAACCGTGCACACTGCCCAAACAGACTCACGGGAATAATGGCCCTAGTTTTGGACGTAACGGCGGCCTCAATACCCTGGGGATCCAAGTTATACGTGTTGGGAAGTATATCTACAAAGACAGGAATGGCTCCCAGAAGCGCTATGGTTTCTGCCGTTGCCACAAAGGTAAAGGGTGTTGTAATCACTTCATCTCCGGGTTTTATCCCCAAGGCCATCAGCGCCACCAGCAAAGCATCTGTTCCGCTGGATACACTAATACAATGATCCACACCGACATAGGAAGCCAACCGCTG
>JAKSBM010000988.1 GCA_022361135.1 Desulfobacterales bacterium
GGGGGAAGACAACGATACGCTCCATGGCAATGGGCACAACGATACCCTCCACGGTAATAACGGTAATGATGTGCTTCACGGGGACGACGGCGTGGACAGGCTCCATGGGGGCGATGGTGATGATATCCTCCACGGTGGTAATGATAATGATTACCTTTACGGTGGTGACGATGACGATACCCTTTATGCCGGTTCTGGCCATGATTACCTGCGGGCCGGTGCCGGAGACGATATTCTCCACGGCAATGGGTACAATGACTGGATGTATGGAGAAGATGGCAACGATACCCTGTACGGGGGCAACCATAATGACAATCTGATTGGTGGACGTGGGTATGATATTCTGGATGGCGGTGACGGAAATGATACCTTTCACTTCCTCCAGGGTGACCAGGTGGCCGATATCCGGGACAGCGGAGGTTCCGACACCCTTCGGATGACGGCGTACTCGGCTTCTGATACCCATTTTTTCAGCCATGGGGAGGATTTGATCATTACAATGGGACAGGAAGCCCTGCGCATAAACGGGCAGCTGGCTTCGGGGTCGGGACCGGTGGTGGAAAGCGTTGTGGTCTCTGATCGAACCTATACGGCCCAGCAGATCGAAGATGTTGCCACGGCCTATAGTGAACGCGAAAGCGATATCCCAGATATCAACCAGCTCATTACCGCCCTGTCTTCCTTTAATCCCAATGCCCGGGAAGGTGTTGGCGATTCAGGTACCGGGTTGTTTCCGCCCTCCATCCCCGACGGGATCGGCGGTATCACCAATCCGCTGGGATAATATGAATGGGTCCAATATCGTGAAAGGGCTGATGCCAATCACGCCGTCCGGCTGATCTTATACCGGTTTTGAAATGATGCCCAGGGTGATGGAATCGGCCGGGACCAGGTCCCGGCCGATTCCACATAACAGGATCTCGCTATAATTTAATCGAGGAGGGTGAAAATTTCATCCTCGGGAAGGCGGGATTTGGGGAGGACTGCGTTGAAATCCGAATCTTTTTTGTAGCCCAGGGCCACAATTCCAAATGAGGTGAACCCTTTTTCCCTCAGGTTAAACTCTTCGTCCATGACCTTTACGTCCAGCCCTTCAATGGGCACGGCATCGATGCCAAGGGCTCCGGCACCCAGAAGAATGGTTCCCATGTTGAGGTAAACCTGTTTTTCCATCCATTGCTGGGCATCCTTGAAATCGAATCGATGGAAATTGACAAAGATTTCCCGGGCACTTTTGAGCATTTCCCTGTGTTCCTTTTCAGGGAAGCGGCCATCCTTTTCTTCAACTTCCAGGAGATGTTCCAGATAGGATTCGTCAATGCTTGTTTTGGTGCAGAAAACAATGACGTGGGATGCATCCAATACCTTTGCCTCGTTGAATGAGAAAAATCCCTGGGTGGCCTTGGCGATTCTTTTTTTGCCTTCTTCCGAATCGGCGATTACAAAGTGCCAGGGCTGGGAATTGACACTGGACGGGCTCAATCTCAGCAGGGATTTGATGTGGTCGAATTGTTCCGAAGGAATCTTTTTTTCCGGATCAAACTCCTTGGTGGAATATCGTGTTTGGGCAATTTCGGTTAGGTTCATCATTTATCTATTTCTCCCTTGGATAAATTGGGGATTGGTGCAATGTTCAACCATAATGGGTTGTTGTATGCAAATTTGTGTTTCGAGGTATATTCTAAATCAGATTCATTATAACGCAAATTAATAGTTGTTATATGCCGCATGACGATTTATCATGGGCACCATGATACCCATTGATTTAGAAATAAATATGCTCCGGTGCTTCACGGAAGTGGCCAACACGGGGAGTTTCACCAAGGCGGGCAAAAACATAGGCCTGACTCAGTCCGGGGTCAGCATAAAGATAAAACGACTTGAAGAGCGCATCGGCCTACAGGTGTTCAATCGGGCGGGCAAACAATTGACCCTCACTTTGGAGGGGGAAATTCTCTTTGATTATGCCGGTCGGATTCTTTCCGCCCACGATGAGGCCGTGGGCCGGCTGACCAGTCCCCGGGCCTCGGGAAACCTCAGGGTCGGCATCATCGATTATTTCATACCGGAAATCCTTCCCGGCCTGCTGGGCAAATTTCGAAAGCATTACCCCAATATTCACCTTGAGGTGCGGACCGATGTGGGAATGAATCTGGTCCCCCTTTTTGAAAATGGGGAATTGGACCTTGTGGTGACGGGCCAGGATTCATATGGGGGAAAGAGTCGTATCCTGACCCAGGAACCCCTGGTTTGGGCCATGGGCAGGGAGTATGAAATAACGGCGGACACCGAACCGGTGAACCTCGTGCTTCTCCCTTCTCCCTGTGTTTTCAGGAAAATTGCAACCAGTGGGCTGGATGCCATGGACAGGAAATGGGAGATCTTGTTCACAGGGACTTCCATTGCCAATATCCAGGCGGCCGTGGAAGCGGG
Source organism: Desulfobacterales bacterium (assembly GCA_022361135.1). The sequence goes on from JAKSBM010000988.1 coordinate 2,434, forward strand.
CATGGGGTTGTCAATCCTTCCCAGGGGAGCCCTGAGGCAGGGCATAAAACCGGCCCCCTCCAGCTTGAACCTGCCGGAACTCCCCATCTATTCCATTATTTCCATCGTGGATGAATCCAGGAAAAACCCCGCCCGGGATGTTTTCAGTTCCTACCTGGAAGCCGAGCTGAACCAGCTCGTTTGATTTGTCTTCCCTTACGGTCGGCCTCCATCCAGGCCGACCTATACCAGATATCCAACGGCGTATGAAATGAGATTGCAGGCCAGGGCTGTGCCCATGGCCGCCTTCCAAGGGAGCCGTGCCCCAAATCGGTAGACCAAACTTTCTGCCACAACGGCAAAGGATTCCCCAGCCAATATGATGCCGGTGCCCATGAGGTGGAAATGGGTGATGAGGAACCAGAGCAGGGGCAGGGTGAGGACCTGGGCCGAGATTAGGGAGAGAATCGCCCTTAGGAGTTGGGGTTTTGGGGGACCAAGCACCCATTTAACCAGGATGAAAAAGCAAATCCCCTCCACCATAAGAGTGATGAAAAAAGCCCAGGCAAATAAATTGATTCCGGGGTGGTTGGGACCTTCCCTGTATTGTTGTTTATGGGTTTCGTGGAAATTAAGGCCGGTGGGTGTCACTTCAATTCTGTAATAGACATCCTTACCGGCCAAGGGGGAGGATATGGGAACCAGTTTGACCCCGCATTTGATGGGATTCAAGCCCCGGAGAATGGCCGGGTCATTGAAAACATCCAATTTTTCGATTCCCCCGGCCCGCTTAAGGTCGGTGCGGGGGATGGCCAGGATTTCCAATCGGTTGAATTTGTAGCCCTTGTTGATCCGGCCATGGGAGGCTATGACTTCCTTTCTTCGGATTTGATTGCCGAATGTTTCCAGATGGATGAAGACAATCTTCGGGTAATCGGCCAGGTTGGTGAGGTGGGCCTGGATATAGATGCTTCTCTGGCCCTGGGGAATGATGTCGGCCTGGGCCCATGTCACAACGGGGAATAGAAACCAGATTAGAAGAAGGATTAAATGTCTCATGGGGTTCTCCACAGCCCATTTCCGGGCGGATTCAATTTTGTTTTTTAGGGGATGATGCAAAATCAGATGGTCCATCAATGGATGGCCCTGCCATGGAGGACTATATACCAAGGTTATTGGTTCTGTGAATAGGAAATAAACCATTCTGCTTTAATGGGAAAAACCCTTATAATTAAGTGGTGTATATTCCATTTTCTGGTATTATTTTTCCTTGTTTGGTAGGGGTTTTGCCACACTTTAAAAGATTTACTTTGTGTGGTTCTGTTTTTAGTCTAACGTAGAAACCCTGGCCCTCAGGGCCAGGTCAGAGTGCAGA
>JAKSBM010000751.1 GCA_022361135.1 Desulfobacterales bacterium
ATACCGGCGAAATTCAACCCATTTTACAAAAGAGAAAAATGAGCAATTTTTGGCACAAAAATTACAATTTTTGAAAGGTCGGACCCATTAATATACAATGGATCCACAAAAATTTGGACCCCGTCAGACATTACTAACAAAAAACTAACCAACCCATGTGTAAAGGATGATTATCTCATTTTCCCGGAAGTCAACCCCATCCCCCATCCCAATGACACCAAGGCACCATGGACCCATGGAGAGGGGCGAAAATGGCATATCAAAGGAAGGCAAAAAAGCCCTTGAAAATCAGACAATCAAGCGGGCCAGATCCTTGGCCTTTTCAAAGGAGGAGGCCACAATGGCATCCATCTCTTCCCCATCAATGCCGTAATCCTCCTGGGCCATGACCATGATCTCATCCAGACCCAGATTCTCCTCATCCTCCCGGAGGATGGAAACCAGGCGCACCGGGCCCAGGACTTCATGGTTGTCCACCTCTGCCCCATGGTGGCCCCGGATGGCTGCTGCAATGTTTTCGGGCATGCCCCATTCACTGCAGATCCAGGTCCCCACCTCGGTGTGATCCCAATCCAGCCGTTCCTGCTCCAGGGCGGCCAGATCCCCGCCCTCCATGTGCCATTGTTTAAAAATGGACTCATAATCCCGGCTGCAATGGCAGGCCAGGAAGGGCAGGGCCATGTCCTGGAGAAAGGCGGCGGTGAAACATTCCGATTCCTTGGCCGGACAGATACGGTGGGCCAGCTCCGAGGCCAGCATGGCCCTGCGGGCGGAGGTGAGCCAGAACTCCGCCGGATCATGCCATTGGCAGGAGCGATCTGGAATCCCCTTGGCCACCCCCACCCCCAGAACCAGGGACTCCAATTGGGAAATCCCCACCAGGGCAATGGCCTGGGTGAGGTTCTCCACCTTTTTGATGGGGGAAAAGGCTGCGGAATTGGCAATGGCCAGCACCTTCACAGAGATCCCCGGATCCTTGGAAATGGTCTGTGCAATGGTTTGGGCCGAGGAATAGGGGCTCCGGATCTCCTGGAGGATCTCCATGACCACGGCGGGGAAAGAGGGCAGTTCATAGCCCTTAAGGATTTTCTTCAGCTTCTTCTTCGGATCGGTCTTTTTTGAAAAAAATGAAAACATGGTTCCTCTTTCAGCTCGGGCCGCCTACTCGGCGCGGCGGGCCATTTTATTTCCCAGAATACTCAACAATCCCCCCAGCCCCATGTAACCGGTGACGGCCTGGAGGGTCACCACCCACTGGGCCACCAGGGATTTGGGAACCGCATCCCCATAGCCCAGGGTGGTCAGGGTGACAAAACTAAAATAGATGGGGGAAAACCAGGTTTCGTAATCCCCGAAATCAATGGCCACATGGGTGTAGATGGCCCCAAATGCCAAGGTGGCCGCCAAGAGCCAGAGAAACCACCGGGACAGACTCCGCCCGCAGTCGGAGGTCAGCCACCAGATGTGATAAATGGCCTTGTGCACCGGGCCCTGGGATTGAAATTCAAATAGGTAATTCTCGTCTGCGATGTGACGGCGAACCAGGTAGGCCCCCCGCAGATCCATGTCCCGGATATCCGCCCCCACCCAGTCGGCCCCCTTGAAATTCCGGATTCCCAACAGGCGGCAGCGCTGCATATTGGCCAGCTGAAAATGGGTCTGGTTCACATTGGATTGCTTGAGGTCGGCCCGTTCCAAATTGGCACGGGTAAATACGGCACGGGAAAGGTCGGATTCGGACAGGCGGGCGCCCAGGAGTTTGGCCGCCCTGAAATCCGCCCCCTTTAGGATGGAGCGGCTGAAGACGGCATCGGAAAAGTCTCCGTTGATCATGGAGGCCCGCTCCAGGGTGGCTCCGCCAAATCCTCCCATGCGGGCCGAGCATTCGTTGAGCACGGCCCCGCTTAAATCGGCGCCGATGAATTCGCACTCATCCAGGATTCCATGCTCCAGGGTCGCATGGACCAGCCGGGCATAGCTGAAATTTCCCTTGGAGATATCGGCCCGGTTTAGATTGGCATGGGAGAGGTCGTAGCCGGAAAAATCCAGCCCACTCAGATTTTCATGGACCAGGTTGATTCCCCGGAGGTCCAAATTCCGTGGGCGCTGGGGATCGCCCCGCCGACACTGGGTTTTCAAGATTTGAACCATCTCATCCCTGCGGCTGCCCCCACCGGTTTCAGCCCCCTCTTCCCACCGTCTTCTCAGTACCTTCGGATCCGCCTGCACCATGGTCGATGACTGCCCCCCTCCGGGGTGTGGAAAATCGCCCCGGAAACTGTGTTAATACTGGATTCGGAGCTCATCATAACCCAACATGATAAAAAACAAAAGACCAGTTTTCCCTTGACCCTGCCCCCTGATTTTTGAGATCTTTCCCCCAGGTCAAAATTGACCTGAAAACCCAATTTATAAAAAATGAGGAACCCTATGAAGTTTACCCTGGACCATTTTAATATCAATGTCCTGGATCTGGAAAAAAGCCTGAAATTTTACGACCAGGCCCTGGGGCTGAAGGAAAGCCGGAGAAAAACCGCAGACGACGGCAGCTACATCATTGTCTTTCTCACCGACGAAGCCGGTGCAGCCAAGCTGGAACTCACCTGGCTCAAGGCCGTGGAGCAGCCCTATAACCTGGGGGATGAAGAATTCCACATTGCCTTTAAGACCTCGGATTTTGAGGCGGCCCATGCCCACCACAAAGCCATGGATTGCATCTGCTACGAAAATACGGACATGGGCATTTACTTCATCAAAGATCCGGACGGATACTGGGTGGAAATCATCCCCAGCCGAGGCTGATGCCAAACGGGTCCACATCATCCAAACCCCCATCTTTATGGGGGTTTTACCGGATCGGCCTGGTGGCGGCGGCCATTGGAATTCTCTTTGTTTTTTTGATGAACCTGGCCACCCCCCTGGAATTTGTCATCTCCAGAATCCAATTCTTCCAAGGCGCTGATCAGTCCCAATGGAGTGGAATCATCCTCCGGCGACTTGCCGTTTTCACCCTCACCATCTCCGCATCATTGTTGCCCTTTTTAATTGTGCTCAACCAGGTCCTGGCACCGGTGGCCCATTGTTTAAAAATATTTGAGTCCGGCAGCCGCCCCGGAAGGGAGTTGCTTTTAAAGGCAAGGCAACGACTCATTAATCTCCCCTTCACCATGGCCCCCACGGTGCTGATGAGCTGGAGTCTGGCCCCCATTCTGCTCCTGTTCATTTTCCACCGTGCCGGGCGCATTGATTCTCCGGCGGCCATCACCTTTGCCCTGCGTTCTTTGATGATGGGATTGATTTCATCTGCCGTGGTATTTTTCGGAATGGAATCCCATGCCCGCAAAACCCTGATCCCCTTTTTCTTTCCCCGGGGCCACCTTTACCAAATTCAGGAAACCGCCCACCTGCCCATATACAGGCGTATACTCGCCTTTTACCGGGTGGGTAGTCTCATTCCCCTGGCCAACATTGTCGTCACCCTGTTCATCCTCCATTGGCAAGTGAACCCGGAAGCCGTGGACGCCCGAACATACGGCCGGGGCGTACTTTTCTTTTCCCTCATGGTCTTTTTTCTCTTTTTCCTGAGTTCGGGCTACATGAGCCGCCGGGTGGCCCGGTCCATATCCGATCCCCTGGACGATTTAATCCATACCTTGAGAAAGTTAAAGGACGGGGATTATACCACCCGGACCCAGGTGGTTTCCAACGATGAAGTCGGCCGGGTGGGAGATGCCGCAAACCGGATGATCCAAGGCCTCCAGGAACGGGAAATGATCCGGGACACCTTTGGAAAATACGTGGATCCGGCGGTGCGGGACGAAATCATTTCCCAGCGCATCCCCCTGGATGGGGACATAAAGGAAGTCTCCATTTTGTTTGCCGACCTCAGGGGCTTCACGGCCATGGGGGAATCCACCCATCCAAAGGAAATGGTCCGCCGCCTCAATCTCTATTTCGGGGAAATGGAAAAATCCGTGCGCAACCACGGGGGGCTGGTGCTCCAATTTCTGGGGGATGAAATCTATGCGGTTTTCGGAGCCCCGGTGCCTTGCAAGGACCATGCAGACCGGGCCATTCATGCGGCATTGGACATGCAGCATCGGCGGGAAAAACTCAATGAAAAATTCCGGGAACAGGGTCGCCCGCCCCTTTTCCACGGCATCGGCATACACAGCGGAACTGTGGTGGCAGCCAACATCGGAAGCCCCAACCGCCAATCCTATATGCTGGTGGGGGATACGGTGAACCTGGCCTCACGCCTCCAGGGGGAAACCCGTAAATTCAAGGCGGAAATCATTCTCTCAAATGACACACGAAACCACCTGGGCGATCCCCAAATCCTGTCCCGTTTTATACGGGATTCCGTCCAGGTCCGGGGTCGCCAGGTGGAAACTGAAATCTACTATCTACCCTTAATTAAGACTCCTTGACATACCGGGGATAGCCGGTCTTTGCCCCACGACTCACGGCCGGATCGATGTCCACGGTGACAAAGGGGGACCCGGGCAGGCTCAATCCCATCACCTCACCCAAATCCGGTTCCGTGATCCAGGCCGCCCCGCCAAACTCCATGCCCGGTTTAATGGGCCCGTTGTAATTGGAGGAAAGGCAATAGGCCCCGGATATCCAGGCGGCGGAGCGCCCGCCGGCCACCCAGACATCCCGGGAGGTGATGGGGGTGGCCCGGGGACACAGCAACAGGTCAATCCCGTCCCTGGCGTATTCCCGGGCCCGGTCCGTAAACCAGATTTCCGTACAGATGAGAAACCCCACCTTGAGTCCGTTGACCTCTGCCATTTTGAAGATGCCGTCTCCCATGCGATACCAGGTGGCTTCATAAAAGCCCTCTTCATCGGGAAGATAATATTTTTCATGGACATCCACATGGCCGGACGCCTTGGACCAGACCCAACCCACATTCAAAGGGCGACCCTCCCGGACCAGGGGGCGGGTTCCGGCAATGGCGTCCACCCCCCATTCTCCAAGACGATCCATCCATTCCAGATGCCGATCTGCAGCCGCTTGCCACAGATCCGGATCCACCTGATTTCCAGCGGCCAGCCAACGATCAAACCCCATCTCCGGCAACAGAAGAAACTCAGTTTGATTTTCATCCAGGTGGGCCCTAAGGGCATCTTGAACATCGGACCTTTGGGTCCAGTCATTGGGTAATTCACATACGGTAACCTTCATACGAACCTCAACTCCTCAGGATCGCAGAGCTGCGATCCTTAAATGCGACGCTGGGTAAAATGATAGATCCGGGATCCGGCTTCGTAGAACAATCCCCGGAGGAATTGCATGGATACCCCTTTGACTTCTGAAACGGGCAGGGGAATATCCGCAACCGATCCACCGCTCATGTACTGGGCCAGCAATTTCCCAAATACCGAGCCGGGGCCGATGCCGCGACCATTGTAACAGGTTACCATGGTCATGTTGTCGTCCAGGACATGGAACCTCGGGATATGGTCTTCGGTCATGGCAATGCGACCGTACCAACCAAATTCAAAATCCACCTTTCCAATCTGGGGAAAGGCGTGGGCAATACTACGCTGGGCCCAGGCTTTATTCAAGCCCATGGCAAATCCTTCAATGTTACCCACGGATCCGATGACCAGACGACCGGCGGCATCCAAACGATAGGAGGTGAGGATCAGGTTGGTGTCCCAGATACCGTTGCGATCGGGCAGAATGGTTTCCAGGACGTTCTTGGAAAGGGGTTTGGTGGCAAATTGGAAATAGTTAAAGGGAACCAGATTTTTACGATGTTCGTCAAAGGCGCCCATGGGATAACCCAATGTGGCCACAATCACCTTCTCCGCGGTCACGGTTCCCCCGGGGGTCTTCAATTTATATTTCCCATTTTCCTTGGAAATGCCCATGACCGGGGATTCCTTATACATCTGGGCCCCTTCCTGGCGGGCGGCCCGGGCCAGACCATAGGCATATCCCAGGGGCTGAATGGTGCCGGCACGTTCATCCAGAAGGGCACCCAAAAAGGTATTGGTGCCCATCTTCCGGGCGGCTTCGTCCCGGCTCAACAAACGGACCGGGGCACCCCGTTTCTGCCATTGTTCCTCCCGCTGCTTAAGATTTTTCAGACCGGCCCGGGAATCGGCGCAATGGAGGGTGCCGTAGCGCCAGGCTTCACACTCAATATCATATTCGTCAACAATGCCGTAAACCAGGTCCGGGGATTTTCCCAGCACGTCAATGAGGGTATTGCCGTGTTCAGCCCCCACCAGACGGACCACATCCTCGGGCATGAGCCAAAGACCGGCATTGACCAGGCCCACATTCCGGCCCGATCCCCCAAAGCCCACATCGGAAGCCTCCAAAAGGATGGCATCCTTTCCAGCCTTTGCCAAATGCAATGCCGCGGAGAGTCCCGTGTATCCGCCGCCGATGATGGCAATTTCCGTTTTGTGATCGCCCTTGAGAACATCCAGTTGGGGTTTTCCCTTTGCCGTGGCCGCCCAGAGGCCGTGGGTCATATCTGATTGTACCATGCTTCCTCCTGATATTGGCTTTTCGGTTATCTTAACAAACGTTCATTATTTTTTGATGTTTTTATGGTATACCAAAAAAATTCTTAAAGTCAACATATTAATCGACACTTTTATTCGATAATAATTTCAATTTTTTACCTGGCATATTTTCCCAAAACCCGTTATGTACATGATTGGTATACTACAAAAATTATTATTCTGAGCGAGACAATGAATCCAAAAATCTATGAAACCCTCCGGGAAAGAATCATCTTTCTGGACTATGAACCCGGGCATATCCTCAAGGAACAGAGCCTGGCCACGGAATTCGGGGTCAGCCGCACCCCCCTTCGCACCGTACTGGCCCGCCTGGAATGGGAACACCTGGTTAAAATCCTGCCCCGCACCGGTATCCAGGTCTCTGAACTGGAATTGAACACCATCACCCATGTTTTCCAGGCCCGCCTGGAATTGGAGGGGGTGCTGGGGGCCATGGCCGCGGAACGCTTTACCCCGGAGCATAGAGAACGCCTCCATGAATTCACCCGGCGCTGCGACACACTCATGGAGCAAAAGGATCCCCGGAGTCTGGCCCAATTGGACATGGACATCAAACAGCTGTTCTACCGGGCCTCGGAAAACCCCTTTCTCATTGAAATGTCCGACCGACTCTATTCCCTAACCTTTCGGCTCTGGTATTTCAACATGAAGAAAATGGACCACGAGAGCTGGCACCAGGAAGTCCTCTCCGTAAAGGATGATCTAGTTTCCTTGGAAAAACTCCTGGCCCCGGAGGCCCTTTCCGACATCAAGGCCGCAGCTCAGACCGTTGGCGAAGCCCGCAAGGACCATCTGCTCAAGCATTTGAAGCGGATCCGGTCAAAATTTTTGGGTTTTTCTCCCATCTAACCACCGTTCACACCGTCCTGAATTCCCAGGCAAAACCATTTCATCCACACCCGTTTCCCAGGCATTCCCCCTGGGAAACGGCAGGGACAGGTTCCTTGGAACCCCTTGACAGGCAAAGTTTTCCTTTTCTATAACAGGGAGACGTTTTTTTCTTCCAATCCTTAACCTGGGATATTTGCTGTGAAAAAAATACTTGTCCTTGTCCTCACCCTCGTTTTCCTCTCTCCCCTTTGGGCCCACGCAGAATCCGTGGGAATGTTCAAAACCCATTTTGGTCCGGTGACCCTCATCCGGGGAGACCAACGCCTTGACGTGGCTCCGGGAACCCTCATCCACGAAAGGGATATCATTGAAACCCAAGCCCAGGGCCGGGCCGGTGTGATTTTCACCGACGGAACCGTGATCACCCTGGGGCCGGGCACCCGGTTCCGCATTGACGCCTACCTCTTTGATACCCAGGCCCAAAACTATGATTTTTCATTCTTTATGGAACAGGGGCAGGCGGTTTATGCCTCTGGAAAAATCAGTAAAATTTCACCGGAATCGGTCAAAATCCACACCCCCAAGGCCACGGTGGGTATTCGGGGAACCCGATTCATCATTGACGTTGATTAAAGGAGGTTGCCCATGCATCGTATGATCCTTTTCTCCATCAGCCTGCTCTTCCTTGTCTCCTGCGGACAGACCAAGGTCACCCTCCTGCCCGACGCCGACGGTACCACCGGGCAGGTTTACCTGGCCAACGACCAGACCCGAATCACCCTGGATAAGGCCTATGCCTCGGCCGTATCCAAGAGCAAAGGCGGCCAAATCAACCAGGGCAAAGAAGAACCCGAAACCATTTCCAGGGATTACGGCAGCCTGTTCAAGGCCGAACCGGCCATGCCCGTCTCCTTTATCCTTTATTTTAAATCGGGCAGCACCCGTTTGGTTCCCGAATCCCAAGCCCTGATCCCCCAAATTCAACAGGCGGCCCGGGACCGGGCCCCATGCGAAATCAACATCATCGGCCACACCGACACCGTGGGTTCCAAGGCCGACAATGCCCGTCTTTCCATGGAACGGGCCAAACAATTAAGCGAACAATTTGAAAAACGCCTGCCCGGTAACCGACCCATCCACATCCAAGGATTTGGGGAATACGACCTACTCGTCCCCACCCCGGACAACACCCCC
>JAKSBM010000175.1 GCA_022361135.1 Desulfobacterales bacterium
GCCACATTGGCTTTGGTGGTCCGTGTACGGGAGGCAATATCCCGCAGGCGTTGAGAATTGTTGCCCGAGGTGCCGTGCTGGGCACCTGAAATCCGGTAAGGGGCCAGGGCATCATGAATCTGGGCGGTCAGATCCACGTTTATGCCGGTATCGCTGGCTTCTATTCCGTGGGTGGTTCCATTATTCAAGGCGATCCAGTTGGGGTAGATCCCATGGGCATTCAGACCCTGGATAAGGAAAAGGGCTTCTTCGTCCGTGGACAGGCCCTGGGTGCCTTTGATTTCTCCCACCTCGGTTTCCAGACCGGCCCACTCGGGAATCAGGGAATTGATTTCGATGTTGGCCTTGAGGTTCTGGTCGTCGGGCATGTGGGAGGCGTCAATGGCAATGGAGGTGATGCCGGCTTCAAACAGGGTGGGGATTTCCACCTTGGCCGGTCCCATGTCCTCGGGTTTTTTGATGCCGTAATGGTCGGCATGGATGGCAACGGGGACGGTGATGCCCATTTCCTTCATATAGGCATCGGTCTGGCGGGCCATATTCCACAGGGAAACCGGGCAATAGGCATTGGCACCGCCTTCGGAACGGGCGATTTCAATCATTACGGCGGCGTCGGCCCTCTGGGCGGCCCGGAGTACGCCTTTGACGACAAAGGAGTTCCGTGCATTGGCGGCAATGGTCATGCAGTCTCCCTTGGCCAGCATGGCCTGGTCGACATATTTCCCACTGACGAGCAGGGCTTTTGAATTGGGAAAAAGGGCCTTAATGCTTGGGGGTCTGCCATAGTCAAGGGCGGTTTCAAAATCGGTGGTCATGGTGCTCCTTAATATATTTTGAATAAATCAGTAATAAATCTGCAAGTTTGAATATTCTTATCAGCCGCCAAAATCTATCAAAAAACCAGGCTTCTGGTCAAGACCTATATATGGATGGTCGGGCGGGTAAATCCTGTATATATCAGGGAGAACGCATTGGCAAGACCCAGCTTGCCACGGGGGAATTACCAGGGGTGGAATGGGAGATGAATCCATATTCATGAAGTTTTTGTTTTAAAAGGAACTGATTTGTGAGAAACGGTGAAAAAAATAACTAATATCATGGATTGTTATTTTAATTATTTCAGGGGCTTGTGTCTTTGTTTGTAAATAATTAGAAAAGCTTGACAATTCAGGTCTTCTGTTGTTAGATGATGAATCGTTATTCATTAATGACCAGGAAGGATGGTATGGATTTGCCAAAAAACAAAACAGAAAAATACCATAAAATATTGAACAGTGCCGGTGCCGTGTTTGCCGCCAAGGGCTTTCACAAGGCGACCATTTCCCAGATTGCCACCGAAGCCGGAGTGGCCGACGGCACCCTGTATCTTTATTTTAAAAACAAGGATGACATCCTTTTTCAATTCATGACCTATAAAACCCAGGTCGTTTTTGAACAGATGAATACTGCCGTGGAATCGGGAAAGGATGCCGAGGAAAAGTTGCGCAATTTAATCCGGTGTCATCTGGACGAGTTCCAGAAGGATAAAAATATGGCCATTATTTTCCAATCCGAGGCCCGGTACCTTCGGGACATTGCGCCCAAGATCAAGGATATCTCCAAAATGTACCTGGACCTGTTGTCCGATATCATCGAGATCGGTCAGAACGAAGGAACATTTCGCCAGGATCTTTTTGTGGGATTGGTGAAACGATTTATCCTTGGCGCCGTTGAAGGAGTGATTTCCACCTGGGTATCTGCAAAGGGGCGATATGATTTGGTTTCCATGGCAGATCCGTTGGTGGACCTTTATATGCAGGGTGTGAAAGGGAAATAAATCCCATCCAGTATATAAATGGCATAAATTTGCTGAACAGAGCTTTTTGCTTGACTAAAGACAGTCATCTTTACTAAAGCTCTTTGAGTTTAGACGCTTAATTAGGAAATTAAGTATTGGAATAATAATTTTCGGAGGGATGAACATATGTCATCTATTATTGGTCCAGCAAGTTTTAAGTTGTTTGGGGTGCTGCCTACAGTCGCCCTGTCATTCATTATCCCCGTGGTTGGGGTCGGGCTTTTCGCCTATATCATGGCCCGCCGCCTGGCGCCCCTGGTTCGGGCAAATCCGGATTCCCGCTTTGGTAACATTCCGGCCCGTGTGAAGAATCTGGCACTGGTCTGGCTGGCCCAGATCCGCCAGCCCCGTTACATGATGGCCGGTGTGATTCACATCGTTATCTTCGCCGGTTTCCTCATCCTGTCCATCCGGTCCACGTCTTTGGTTATCATTGGCATGGCCGACGGATTTGTACTGCCCGGTTTCGACGGCACCCTGGGAGCGATTTATAATTTTCTGAAGGATTATGCCGCCACCTTCGTACTCATTGCCTGTATCGCGGCAGCGGTTCGCCGGGGCATCATTAAACCCAAACGGTATGCCGTACCTGAAAAATACGGAAAAGATCATACGGCCGAAGCGGTATTTGTTCTGGGTATCATTTCCACCCTCATGATTTCCGAGTCCCTGTTTGAAGCCTCTGAAATCGTTTATGCCGTTCAGCAGACCGGTCAGCATCATTTCATTGCCCCCCTTTCCCTGACATGGATTTTCACATCCCTGCTTTCCGGGGCGTCCCTGGGCTTTCTCCAGGGGATGCACATTGTCATGTACTATGTGCATGATCTGACCTTTTTCTTCTTCCTTTGCTTCCTGCCCATGGGAAAACATTTCCATGTTATCACCTCCGTGTTCAACGTATTTTTCATGCGGGTGAAAAAAGGGAATATCAAACCCATCCAGCACGGTATCACCGAAGAAGAATTGGATGACCTTGAATCCTTTGGTGTGAAGACGCTGGAAGACTTCACCTGGAAACACATGCTGGACTTCTACTCC
>JAKSBM010000980.1 GCA_022361135.1 Desulfobacterales bacterium
ATTTGGATTGGTCCGGGCAGGTGTCGGTGACACCGGTGTTCAAGGTCAGTGGCGATGTGGATTACCAGACCGGCCATCTGGATTTTGTGGGGGACATCATGGTCCTGGGGGGGCTCAAGGCCGGATTCCGCGTGGAAGGCCAACGGGTGGCCCTGGGGGAGGTGGATGGTGGCCAGATTATTGCCCTGGGGGATGTGGAGGTCAAAAACGGGATCAACGGGGCCCGGGTTTTTACCCTGGGCAATGTGAAGGCCAAGTTTGTCCAGAATTCCGAAATTTACTGCCTGGGAAATGTCTGGGTGGAAAAGGAAATTGTGGATTCCACCATTTCCTGCTCCGGCCTTTTGGATATCAAGGCCGGAGAAATCATTGCTTCCCGGATTACGGCCCACATGGGGGTGATGGTTCAACATTTGGGTACGGAAAAGTCCGATCCCAATCAAATCACCCTGGGAACCGATGCCTTTGTGGCCCGGGAAATTGGTCGGAAACGGAGCCGGATCGACCAGATTAAGCTGGAGTTGGAGTCCCGGAGCCAGGAGGCGGCTGAAATCCGGAAAAATGGGCAGGAATTGCGGGGGGCTGCATCCCGGCTCAGCCATGAATTGGACCGGGCCCTGGACGAGAAGAATGCCCTGGAGGCGGAGTTGGCGGAATTGGATTCGGAAAAGGATGGGGGATTGAAGTCCCAGATCCATCGGTCCGAGGTGCTCATGGCCCGACTGGGCCGGGAACTCCACATTAATTTTGACCAGATGGGCAGCCAGGAGCGACGGCTCAAGGTCCTGGACCGGGAAATCCGGGAATTGAACAGCACCTTTGACCAGCTTCGACAGGATATAGAGGACCTCCATGGCTGGCAGGAGGTCAATCCGGGGCGGCCCGAGGTCCTTGTCAGCGGCGACCTCAGCCCCGGAACCCTAGTCCAGGGAAGCAATAGTCAGGTGGTGGTCCCCGAGGCCACCAAGGGGGTGACCATCAGCCAGAACTCTTTTGTGGATCAGGATACCGGGGAATACAGGATCATTATCCATGACAATTATTGACAGGGAAGAGATTAAATTATTTCGGAGCCGATTGTACTGGGAAGGGGTGGCCCCCCTGTTCAAGCACGGGGATAAGTCCCTGAAACCCCTGCCGCGGTTCAAACGGGATGAAAAGAAGAATTTCATTGTTCCGGCGGACCGGATCATGTCCTATTTCCAGGATCAGGTCCAGGCGTTGAATTTCGTATCTTCCGAGGGGTATATCCAGGGGCTCTATGAATTGTTTGACGCCTTGACCCAGGGGGCGGCTCCCTTTTCCTTTGATTGCGGGGTGGCCGTTGCGGAATCGGATATCCTGGAAGCGGATCCGGCCACTGCGGTTCAATATTTGACCCGGAATATCATCGCCACCTATTTCAGCACCCTGAAAACCCACCAGGGGGATGTGGATCCCTCCCTGTTGATTCCCGGGTTGGGAAAGGCCATTGAAAAGAGCAAAGCCGGTCGGGATTATGGCACTTTGGCCCGGCGGGTGCAGGATGAAACCCGGGAATTTTTATCCCAGAATCATCCCTGGCGGGATTATTTATCCCGGATCAATGATACCCAGCTCCTTTGTACCCTGGTGGGTGTCCCTCCGGAACCGGTGTCCACCGAGACGGCGGAACAAATCCTGGAAAAGGCCCGGTTCGAGGTTGAAAAATACAACCGGGTCCTGGCCAAGATTCTCAACAGCCGGGAGAAACTGGCCCGGGAAGAGAAGAATGAGCGCAAATACATCAAGGCCCTCAAGGGATTGGAGCAGGTTACGGTCACCGTGTTGGGGAAGATAAATGCCTTCTTTGATGACGCCCGGAGCCTCACGGATCTGCCCGGAATCAGTCCGGGGTCCTGGATTACACCGGAAACGGATCAGCGGCTTAAATTCAATTGCATCCGTTTGTTCATGCGCTTCAAGGGGCGGAGTCGGGAGGAGATCCAGGCATTGCGTCTGGATCAGATCCTCAGCCCGGCCTCCTTGAGGTATCGCATCCATCTGCTCCTCCAGTATCCCCACCTGGCCGGGTATTGTGGTGAATTTCGAGACCATCCCGACTATGGCCCCCTTTACCTGGCCCTGTTTCAATTCCAATTCCAGAACCTGGTGAACCTCATGGAAACCCTGGACCTGGAAACCGGGGAAACCGAGATTGAACACCTTTCCCTTTGGTTGGAGGAAACCAAGGCCCTGGTGGACAAAATGGGATTGAGCCCCGATGACCTCGGGGATGAAAAAAAAGAGGTCATCACGGCGTATCTGGCGCTGGTGGGGCGGGTTCACCACCGCCACCTTGCCCTGGTGGTGGATTGCCGGGACGATGTGATTGCCCTGACCCAGGACCGGAATATGGAGGTGACCACGGGCATGCGCAGGCTCTTGTTTGATACCTGCTTCAGGACCCTGGAACTTTACGCCCGGAAAAAGCTTCCCCTGGATGAATGCAATGTGGGCATCCGTCGTCGTTTGGAAACCTATGCGGTGAATTATACCCCCCAGCGGGGGTTTTACCAGGTCCTTTTTGTCCGGTTTGTGGGCAATGAGGGGGGCTCCCGCCCTGGGGCCTTCACCGAGCTTCTGGCATCCAGCCCCACCTTTCTGGAGGCCCTGCTTTCCATTCTGTCCGAGGGCCGGACCATGGCCAATCGCCTCCGGGAGTCCCAGATTGAATATGCCCGGACCTTGTTAAAGGAACATTTTGGCCGACAATGAAAAAGCCCGGCTTTTGGGGCCGGGCTTTGGATGGATGATGACCCCGGCATGGCGCCGGGGTTTTTAAGGCCGTCTCTAATAATTGTCCTTTGACATGATTTCTGCGCCTTGAACCCACGCCAAAATCCTGAATTATTAGAAGTACCCTTCATTAAAAAAGGTAGAGATACTTGCCGTAGCCCTGGTTTACCAGGTCTTCCTTGGGAATGAAACGCAGGGCGGCCGAGTTGATGCAATACCTCAGACCCGTGGGGGCCGGCCCGTCGTTGAACACATGACCCAGGTGGGAATCGGCATGGCGGCTCCGGACCTCGGTGCGGGTGACAAAGAGCCGGGTATCTGTTTTTTCCACAATGAGCTCCGGTTCCAGGGGGCGGGTGAAGCTGGGCCAACCCGTGCCCGAGGCAAATTTATCCGTGGAGCTGAACAGGGGTTCCCCGGAGACAATGTCCACGTAGATGCCTTCTTTTTTATTGTCCCAGTATTCATTGTCAAAGGCCCGTTCCGTGCCTTCGTGTTGGGTGACCTTATATTGGAGCCGGGTGAGCTTCCGTTTGATTTCCTGTTCCGGGGGACGTTTCCATTGTTGGGTATTGGATTCGCCTTGGCCCATGGACATTGGGATGACGGTTTTAAAGCTTTTGTTTTCCCAGGTTTTTTCCAGGAATTGATCCCGTCCCGACCCCCAGCGATAGTATTTATATCGCAGGGGATTTTTTTTGTAATAATCCTGGTGGTACTCCTCGGCCGTGTAAAAGGCCGTGAACGGAGTAATGGGGGTGACCACGGGATTGGAAAAAATCCCCGATTTTTTCAGGGCGTTTTTGGAGGCATGGGCCGCCACGCGTTGGGCCTCATCGTGGTAGAATATCTCTGACCGGTACTGGGCACCCCGGTCCACGAATTGCCCCCCGGCATCGGTGGGGTCGATGTGACGCCAGAAGACATCCAGAAGCTTGGCATAACTGACCACATTGGGGTCAAAATAGATTTGAACCGCTTCGGTGTGGCCGGTCATCCCTCCTGAAACCTGCTTGTAGGAAGGATCCACCTCCTCTCCACCGGAGTATCCGGAAATCACTTTTTCCACGCCGGGGACTTTTTCAAAGTCCGATTCCACACACCAGAAACAGCCTCCGGCAAATGTGGCAATGGCCGTTTTATCCATATCCATTCCTTTGTTGTCTTGTTTCTCAGCCAGGGCCGGGTATCCGAAAAGGGCACCGACGACGATGATCAGCAATGGGATAAGGGTTCTGAAATTCATATTTGGTATCTCCTTTGTGTTTGGTCCGAATATGTCATGGCAATTTATTTCAACGGGTGAAGATGTTTTTATTTGATCCAGGGTATTGCAAAACAGGGTGCGGTGAATCCATCCCGTTGACTATCCGGATTCGTCCGTGATGACCCACGTTAGGTTAAGATAGATCCTGAATTTCACAGAGATGTTCTTAAATTATAACAAAAGTATCACAGTGCAAAAAAATCAAGGATCGAGGCATTTCCGTGCCGTGGTGAATCGAACCTCCCAGGCCAGGGGGGGAACATGGTCCGTGGGGGCCATTGTTTTTTTGGGGTGCAGCCATGGATCACGGCTTGGGATCGGCCAGGGGCAGGGTGAAGAAAAAGCGGCTTCCCATGCCCGGGCTGCTCTTGAGTTCGATGCGGCGGCCGTGGAGTTGGATGATTTTTTGGGAAATGGCAAGGCCCAGGCCGGAATGGATATTGCCCACATTGCGACCGTGGTAAAAGCGGTCAAAGATCCGGTCCTGGTCGGCCTCGGGGATGCCCGGTCCCGTGTCGGAAATCTCCATGCATAATTCCTCTTCCAGGCGGACCGTAAGGGTGACCCGCCCCCCGGCCGGGGTGTGGCTGACGGCATTTTCAATGAGGTTTTCCAGGACCCGCTCAACCAGGCCGATGTCGGCCAGGGTCCGGGGCAGTTCCCGGTCCAGCCGGGTCATTAGTTTGATTTGGCGTTCCTTGGCCATGAGCATGAAATTTTCCCCCACATCCTGGACCAATTCGGCCAGGCAGAAGGGTTCTGCCGATAGGGTGATCTGGGCCGATTCCAGTTTGGCCAGTTCCAGGAGGTCGTTAACCAGGCGGTTCAGCCGATGGCAGTGCTGAATGCCGATTTCCAGGTATTTTTTACGTTCCTTGGGCGGGGTTTGTTCATCCTTGATGAGCAGGGTTTCAATGTAGCCCTGGAGGGTGGCCAGGGGCGTCCTCAGATCATGGGAGACATTGGCCATGAGTTCCCGCCGGATTTGATCTGACTCCCGAAGGGATTCCATCTGGGAGTGGATGCGGGCGGCCATGGCTTCAAAGGATGTGGTCAGGTGGTCGATTTCGTCGGGGAAGGTTTTCTTTTGTGCGGGTTTGGATTTGGGCAGGGTGTCACCGGGCTTGAAATTGACCATGGTCCTGGCCAGCCGTTTGAGGCGCCGGGTGAGCAGGGAAAACAGGAGGAGTCCGGCCACAAGGCCAAAGAGGAGTCCGGTGCCCATCATCCATGAACTGAGTTGGAGGATATAGCTGCCCTTGAGCCGCTCCTTGATGGAATCGTGGGCCTTTCCCCCCAGGATAACGTAAAGGTATCCCTCCAATTTTTTATCCCGGTATATGGGGGCCACGGAAAAGATTTTCCGGGCCTTGACGGCCCGGGGATCATCCCCCCGGATGGGCAGGGGGGCTGCATTGTTCAAAAGTTGAAAAATGGGGCTCATGTCCACCTGGTCCCGCCGCAAACTGCCCGGAGGTGCGGAAAAGGTGAGGATTTTACCCTTGGGGTCGAGGAGATAGAGTTCAATGCTGGGGTTGATGACCATGAGCATGCGAAAAATTCCGGCCAGGGCTTCGTGGTTGATGTGCCCCTCCTCCAAAAGGTTTCGCTGGGTTACGATCTGTCGGGCCAGATCGGAATTGAGTTTCTGGGTGGCCTCCTGTTGGTACATCTCCGTTGCAAACTCGGTGAGCCAGATGAAAAAGAGGCCCATGAGCAGAAAGATCAGGGCCAGACCAACGGCTATTTTTGAGTACAGGGAGTTAAACATGGCCTTTGGGACGGATTATCCGTTTTCCCGGAATTTATAGCCCACGCCCCAGACCGTGAGAATATAGTCGGGTTGGGCGGGATTGTCCTCAATTTTGGCGCGGAGCCGGTTGATATTGGCGTTGACCGTGTGGGCATATCCGTCGTGTTGATAGCCCCAGACCTTTTCCAGGAGTTGGCTTCGGGTGAAAACCCGGCCGGGCCGGGATGCAAAATAGTAGAGCAGGTCAAATTCCCGGGCGGTGAGGTCGATGGCCTTGTCCCGTATTTTTACACTCCGGGTATCGGGATCAATGGAGAGATCCTTGGCTTTCACCTGTGGGTTTTTCCGGGCAGGTGCCTGGGTTTCGGTGCCCACCCGTCTGAAGATGGCCTTGATCCGGGCCGTGAGTTCCCGGACGCTGAAGGGTTTGGTGACGTAATCGTCCGCCCCCAGTTCCAATCCAAGGACCCTGTCGATTTCCGCACTTTTGGAGGTGAGGATGAGGATGGGGGTTTTGATACCTGCATTGCGGAGGGATTTAAGGATTTCCATTCCATCCATGCTGGGCAGGGTGAGGTCCAGGACGATGAGGTCCTGCTTATCCTGTAGGGCCTGGTCATATCCCTCCTGTCCATCGGCGGCATGGCGGGTCTCCCATTGCTGGTCCTCCAGGTTCAGGCGAAGGAGGTCGGCCAGGTCGGGATTGTCTTCAATCACGAGGATTTTTCGTTTCGGTTCGGGAGTCATGGGGATAACTTCCTTATATAAGGCGTGAATTCTTAATCTTCACTGTATTCAACCTGGACCTTCTTCGTCAAGCTTATGTACAAAAAAAGAAGAGGTGTGGTATAACGAAATTATCCTTTTAATTCATTGAAATTGAATCCGATCTTGCGCATCTTGCCTGCATCAACCCGTCGTACGTGGAGGAAGTATTGTGATCCTTTCCAGGTGTATTCCCTGGGTTTATCATGGGCTTTTTCTCTTTACCTGGATGGCGATTTTTTTCGCCACGGCCCATGCCGGTGTTCCCACGGCGAAAAATTTGTTGGGACTGAATCCCGTTTTTCCCAATCAAATGGAAAAAAAGGCCTTTGAGGCTGCCATGGGGAAATCCTTGAAATTCAGGGGCAACCCCCTCTTTGCAAAGGCCGAGCGCAGGGGTGTCCTGCCCCGGGTGGCATCCCGGTTGCCCCGGGAACCGTTGGTGGTTCTGCCCCACCATGTCCAGGGCCGTTATGGGGGCTGCCTGGATGGATTGTCCTGTTCCATGGAAGCCAGGGCATCGGAGATTTTATCCTGGCGCCATACCAACCTGGTTCGGTTCAGCGACGACGGACGGACCCTGGTTCCCAATGTGGCGGTGTCATGGCAGTGGAACCGGGAGTTCACCGAGATTCTTTTTACCTTGAGAAAGGGCCATCGCTGGTCCGACGGCGAGCCCTTTACCTCGGAAGATGTCCGCTTCTGGTTCCAGGATATTCTTTTAAACGGTGAGTTGACGGAAACGCTTCCTTCCCCCTGGCGGGAGTTGGATACCCGGTTGGAGGTGGTGGATGCCCAGCGATTTCGGTTTGTTTTTAATAAACCCTATCTCACCCTGCTTTACTATTTGGGGGGGGCGGGCTCCTTTTATCCTCCCTATGCCCCGGCCCATTTTTTTAAATCCCTCCATCCCCGGTACAATGACCGGGCGGAGGTTGAGGCCCGGGCTTTGGGATTCACGGGATGGAGCCAGCGATTTTTGAAATACTGGGAGGTTTATGGAACCGTGCTTCCGGATGGGACGGCGGTTCCTACCCTGGCCAGCCATGTGGCGGTTTCCGCCGGATCGGGACGAAGTCGCCTCTTCCGGGCCAATCCCTATTACTTTAAGGTGGACAGTGCCGGCAACCAATTGCCCTACATCGATTTCCACCGGGAGCGATTCATGGCCCGGGGCCGGTGGGCCGAGGAAATCTTGGCCGGGCGGGTGGATCAAAAATCACAGCACCTGCCCCTTTCCCTTTATCCCCAATTGGCCGCCGGCCAGGGGGATTATCATATCCAATTGCCCATGGCCGGATCCGGGCCGGTGGTCATTTTCAATAAAACCCATAAGAACCCAGGGCTGCGCCGGATCTTCATGGATCCCCGGTTCAACCATGCCATGTCCCTGGCCATTGACCGGGATGAGATCAACGAGCGGTTTTTCCTGGGCCTTGGCCGCCCCCAGCAGGCCCTGCCCCAGAATACGGGCTTTGTCACCCCGGCGGATCGGAATTTCATGGCTCGGCATGATCTGGCAGCTGCCAACGCCCTTCTGGATGAAATGGGGTTAGGTTTTGGCCCCGATGGATTTCGTTCTCAGCCCCATGGAAAGCCCCTGGAAATTCAATGGGAGTATGCCCTCCAACAGGCATGGTCCAGGGAATTGGTTTCCCTCATGGTTTCCCATTGGGCCCGGGTGGGGGTGCGGGTGAACGCCGTGGAAATTCCCCTGGAAGAGGCCCGCAGCCGCCTGGCCTCCAATGATCTGGATATCATCAGCGATTGGGTGTCGCCCTTTGAACCTGCTTTGTTCAGTATGCCCTCAACCTTTATGCCCCCCTATGGGGTGGCCCGGCCGGCCATGGGAGGCGCCTGGATGGACTGGGAAAAAAGCCGGGGGAAGACCGGCATTGAGCCGCCGGTCTGGGTGAGGGAGCTTTGGACCCTGGGGCGGGATTTTGTTTCCACGGTGCCGGGAACCGACTGGTACCATGTGGTGGGGCGGGAGATCATCCGCCTGAACCTGGAGAACCTCAGCGTCATCGGCACCCTGGGGGCCGTGCCCCAACCCACGGTGATTTCAAAAAAACTGGGCAATGTGCCCACCTGGACCGTCAATTCCTATTACTACGGCTATGCCCATCCCTATGGGCCGGATCAATGGTTTTTTAAATGAGGCAAACCCTTAAAAACCGGTTTCTCCTACCCACCTTGGCCACCATTGTGCTGGGCATGGGGATCCTGGGTTTTTTTTCCTTTCACCGGGCCAAGGTGGTCTTCATCCAGATGATCGAGGAGGAGTTGGGCCATGTGGCGGAAACCGCAGTTTCGGGCATGGCCACATGGATCCAGGACCGGCGCATGGATCTTGAAAGCTGGAGTCAACAGCGCCTCTATTCCACCGCCCTCCAGGACGGTTTTTTGGGAACCACGGCCCGGACATATGCCGATAAGCAATTGAATAAGATCAAGGAAGACTATGGCTACTATGAAAACATTATCCTGGCCGACCGGCGGGGTCGGGTGGTTGCCATGGCCGATCCCCGGGGGACCCAGGGGGTGAATATTTCCGGGGCCCGGTTTTTCAAGGAAGCCATGGGCGGCCGTTCTCACATCTCCCAGAATACCGTCATCAGTCCGGTCACCGGACGTTTGGTGTTCATGGTCTCCGCCCCGGTGGGGGAAGGGGCACAGGTCCGGGGGGTGTTGTTCGGAGTCCTGGATGCCGGGGATTTTGTCCAGCGATTTGCCTCTCCCATCCATGTGGGGAAGCATGGGTTTTCATATGTGTTTCGCCGCAACGGCCAGATCATTTCTCCGGGGGAATCCCGGAGTATCATGGGGCCCAATCTTCTTTCCCATCCCTTTGGCCAGGAAATGATGACCCGCCAGAGCGGGGTCATTGCCTGTACCCTCAATGGCCGCCCCATGACCATGGCCTTCCGGCGCTTCAGGGAAATGGGATGGGGGGTGGCTGTCTCGGCCTTGAACCGTGAGATCCTTGCCCCTGTCCGGGAGTTGCGATTTCTTTTCTGGGGCGTTGCCGGGGGCATCATCATGGTGGTGGCCGGGGCCATTCTTTTTTTGGCCCGTTCGGTTTCCCGCCCCATGTCCGAGTTGGTTTCCGGTGTGGAAAAAATGGGCAAGGGAGATTTAAACCATCGTATTTCCGAGCACACCGTGGGGGGGATTGAGGAAATCCGGGAGGTGGCCCTGGCCGTCAATGAAATGGGACGTAACCTGGAACAATCCCAGTCCCGGATCCAGACCCAGAATGAATTGCTGAGCCAATCCCGGGATGCCCTGGAGGAGACCGTGGAGGAACGGACCCGGGAATTGCGTGTGGCCGAATCCGAATACCGCAGTCTCTTTGAAAACAGTGTGGAGGGGCTGTTTCGCATCCGGCCCGATGGGCGTTACCTCAAAGTGAATCCGGCCCTGGCCGGTATTCTGGGATTTGAAACCCTGGACGATTTTCCCCGCTTTTGGCGGGATGTCTTCCTGGATCCCGAGGAGTTCAAGACCCTCCAGGCCCGGGCCCGGAAAAGGGGGGAGGTGTTGGGGTTTGAGACCCAGATCCTGCGCCGGGACGGGAGCAGTTGCTGGTGCAGCATTTCGGTCAAGGCCATGCGGGATGGGGAAGATCGCCTGGTGTTTTACGAAGGGTCCGTGCGGGATCTCACCGATCATTTGGAAAAGGAAAAGGCATTCCGGGATCGTGAATCCGCCCTGGCCGCCACCCGGCTCAAGTCCGAATTCCTTGCCAATATGAGCCATGAGATCCGGACCCCCTTGAATACGGTGATCGGGTTTTGTGAGTTGCTGTCCAACCTTTCCCCCAGCCCGGAGCAACAGGGATATATCAATGCCATCAATTCTGCGGGCAAGAGTCTGCTGACCCTGATCAACGATATTCTGGATCTGTCAAAAATGGAGGCGGGTAAGTTTGAGATTCACAAGTCCATGGTGAGCCTCTCTGGCCTCATGGGGGAGATTGAATCCATGTTTTCCCCCGTGGCCCAGGAACGGGGGCTGGGGTTTAAAATCGAATTTAAAGATGAGTTCCACCACCGCCTCTGGCTGGATGAGGTGCGGTTGCGTCAAGTTCTGGTAAATCTGGTGGGCAATGCCTTTAAATTCACGGACCAGGGGCGGGTGGATCTTATCCTTTCCCTGGAGACGGATACCCACACCCGCTGCCGGGTGTGCATCCGGGTCAAGGACACGGGCCGGGGGATTCCAGAGGCCCAGTTCCGGAAGATTTTCCAGCCCTTTGAACAGGGGGAACTCAGCCTGCGGAAGCGCCACGGGGGCATTGGTTTGGGCCTGCCCATCTGCCGGCGCCTGGTCCGGGCCATGAATGGTACCATTGAGGTGGAAAGTGAGGATGGCCGGGGCAGTTGCTTCACCGTGCTCCTCCGGGATGTGGAAAAGGGGGAGAAGGATGGTTCCCTGTCCGCCCAGGGCGATTCGGCCCATGGGGAGCGCGTGGAAGACTGGGTGCGGTTGGGGGATCGAACCGGAATGCCTCCGCGGCTGGCCATTGATCCCACCACCCTGTATCCGGAATTGGGTCGTATTCTCCAACAGGAGATGCTCCCCCGGGTGGCGGCATTGAAGGATGCCGTGGTGGTCAATGAAGTGGGGGAGGTGGCCCGGGAATTGGAAGCATTGTCCGAAACCCACGATTGTCCGCCATTGAAGGTCTTTGCCCGGGATCTTACCCAGGCGGTGGCTGGTTTTGACATCCATAAAATCCAGCTGAAACTGGATGAATTCATCGCCCTGGAGGCGGGGTTGGAAACCACCTATCAAATTTAGAGAATAATAAATCGGTAGCCGGTTCGTATATAAATCCGGCCCTACCAAAACCGTATAACACGTAAGGAGTTCATCAATGAAACGATTGGGTTTAGGGGTTAAAATATCCCTGGGATTTTCCCTGTTAATTCTTATATCCGGCCTGTTGGGAATGGTTGCGGTGTGGAAAATGGGAGGGGTTGAAGAGAAAAGTATGGTTCTGGCCCGTGAATATGTCCCCGAGGTGGAGGTGGCCGTGGAACTCCGGGGGGCGGCCAACCGGGTCATGTATGAGATGCGGGGCTATGGCCTCACCGAGGAAAAGTCCTATTACAACCGGGCCAAAAAGGAGTTGGATGCCGTTGAGACTTCCCTGGAAAAGGCCCGTATTTTGGAGCAGGCATCCCCCCATTTGGTGAAGCTTCGGGGACAATTGGACAATGCAGATGCCGCCGTGAAAGAGTATAAAACCCTGGTGCAGAAAACCGTGGAAACCAGTTCCCGACTCATGGAAAACCGGCAAACCCTGGATGCCTCGGCCATGAAATACATGGACAACAGCACCGAATTTCTCCACGGGCAGAATGAAAAATTTCAAAGGGATCTATCCGAGCGCCAGGAGAAAATCCGCCTGGCCGCAAATCTGGTGGAAACCGGATCCCAGGCCCGGGTGCTTAATTTTAAATCCCAGGCCCTGGACAATCTCGGATTGATGCGCCAGGCCATTGAGACCATCGGCCAGGTTCAGCTGCTGCTTCCGGAATTGTTGAAAATTACCCGGGACCCCGAAGACCTGGAGCGCATCGGGGCGGTGGAAAAGGCGGCCAACAACTATGGGGCGGCCATGGAACGCTTCATGGTCGAATATAAAAAAGGGGCCCTGGCCAACGGGGCTAAGTTGAGCCGGTTCCGGGCGGAAATGGATAAAAATGCCGGAATCTATGTGAAAAATTGCGATGATTTCCTCCAAGGACAGCAGGAAAAATTGACCACGGATATGGTGGAACGGAATCGGAAGATCACCCTGGTCGGCGACATCATCAACCTGGGCAATGCCACCCGCATTGGGGCCTTTAAATCCCAGGCCCTAAGGGATCCGGGAATCATGACCGCGGCATTGACCAATTTTCCCAAAATCGAGGCCAAGTTTGAGGATTTAAAAACCATTACCCGGCTGCCCGAGGATCTCCAGCGCATTGAGGACGTCAAGGCCGCCGGCAATGCCTATAAAAGCGCCATGACCGATTTTCTGGACAATTGGGTGGTCCGCCAGGATCTGGCCCGGAAACGGGACAAGGCCGGCAGGGCCGTCATCGAAGTGTGTAAAATTACGGCCAATGCCGGCATGGAGGCCACCGGGCGCATTGCCGACAACACCGTGACCTCTTTGTCCAATGCTTCCACCATCATGATTGTGGGGCTGGTCATGGCCGTGGTGGTGGGCCTGTTGGTGGCCCTTTTCATCACCCGGAGCATCACCGGTCCCGTGAATCAGATCATCTCCGGTTTAAACCAGGGCTCGGGCCAGGTGGCTTCGGCTTCTATCCAGGTGTCCGCAGCCAGTCAGTCCGTTGCCGAAGGGGCTTCCCAGCAGGCCGCCTCCATTGAAGAAACCTCTTCTTCCATGGAGGAAATGGCTTCCATGACCAAGCAGAATACCCAGAATGCTGCCAATGCCGACAGCCTCATGAAGGAGGCCAACCAGGTGGTGGGGTCGGCCAATGCCTCCATGCAGAATCTCACCCAGTCCATGGTGGACATTTCCAAGGCCAGCGAAGAGACCTCCAAGATTATTAAAACCATTGATGAAATTGCCTTCCAGACCAATTTGCTGGCCCTGAATGCCGCCGTGGAAGCCGCCCGTGCCGGTGAGGCCGGCGCTGGATTTGCCGTGGTGGCCGATGAGGTGCGCAACCTGGCCATGCGGGCGGCCGATGCGGCCAAGGATACGGCCCAGCTCATCGAGGGGACGGTCAAAAAGGTCAACGAAGGTTCGGAATTGGTTTCAGACACCAATGATGCCTTCGGCCAGGTGGCCGAAAGTGCGGAAAAGGTGGGGGGCTTGATTTCGGAAATCTCATCGGCCTCGGAGGAGCAGTCCAACGGCATTGAGCAGGTGAACAATGCCATTGGCGAAATGGACCGGGTGGTCCAGCAAAATGCTGCCAATGCCGAGGAATCGGCATCGGCCTCCGAGGAAATGAGTGCCCAGGCCGAAACATTGTCCGCCTATGTGGATGAGTTGGTCATCCTGGTCACCGGGCGGCAGAATCGCCGGGTGGAGGAAATCGAGCATGGCACGGGGCCGGCATTGGCCGCGCCATCCTCCGGAGAAAAACCTCCGGGACCCAAGTCGATTCCGGCCCAGGAGGTTCGTCCGGAGCAACTGATTCCCCTGGACGATGAGGAGGATTCCTTTAAGAATTTCTAACCCGATTCTTTATTTTACCCTGGGCCCGGGGAGTCCATGCCCGGGCCCATTTTATCCGGGCGATTTCGTCAAATAATCATTGACGAAATCGCCCCTTTTTGTGTTAGAGTAATGTGAATTTATTCGAAATAGTCTGTAGAAATCAAGATTCCAGCCCCTGAACGTTTTCTCTTTTCTGGTTCTTCTTGACCATATTTCGATGGACCAGGCCCGGGACCCGTTATTTCCAGATGGGGTGGGCGTGGTTTTTTCCGTGGAGGACAGGCCTGGCCGATTGCTGTTTTCTCACCTTCGGTTTCCTTGTCGGGGGGAGGCATCGGTCCAGATCATGGTGTGTCATAATACGGGGAGTTTGACGGGGATCTCATTTCCCCGGTACGGATTCCTCCTTTATTCGTCGGGGGTGACCGTGATGTCTCTACAATCCTATCGCAATATCCTGACCCATGGCAAAAACAGGGGCCTGGTGTTTTTATTGGACCGCATGGGCCAGTATCGCCGGGGGGGCTGGACCGTTTCCTCGGGATGTGACCAAGCCTTGGCCTTGGCCCAGTCCAACGATGTGGTGATTCTACCCCGAATGCCCGACCCCGGATATCTGAGCTGGCTTCGGGGGCTGGGGCTGGGGACCGCTCACATTGTTTCCTATGGGGGGATTCATCCCGGCGGAGCCCTGGCACGGACCGTGGTGGATTACCCCGAACCCGTTGCCAAATGTCTCCATGAATTGGGTCAGCCTTCGGTGCTGGTCCCCTGGTATTCCGGGGAGGCGGAAGGCCTGGCCGCCCACGCGTTGGGGCTGAATTGCTTTGGCAGCCCGGCCGAGGTGAGCCAGGCCTGCAACGATCGTTTGCAGTTCAAACAATGGTGCCAAACCGAAGATCTGCCCGTGTTACCCGGTGCTTCCGTGGTGCTGGAAAATCGGTCCCCCTGGGTGGTGGAGCGGGAGTTGGAAGAGCGGATGGTTCAATTCGGGGATGATGCCGGTCGGGTCCTTGTCCGTTCAGGAAAGGGGGGAGAAGGGTTTTCCCTGGTCTTTTCCAATGACAGGGGACGGGGGCGGGAACTCTATGAAACCCTGAGCTACCACGGCATCGACCAGGTGCTGGTGGAACCCCTGGTGGAGGCCTCTGCCTTTGTGGAGAATCAATGGATCATGGGGGATGGTTGTGCCAACCAGGGCTGGGTGGAGCAGGTGCGATCCATGAACTGGGGGCGGAATACCTGCCTGGGATCCCGGGACTATTTTCCGCCCTTAAAATCAAAAATTTTGCGTATTTCCGATCGCATTGTCTCCCACATGGCCGATCGGGGGTATGTGGGACCCATGGGCATTGACTATGTGTTGGACCGCAACTCCCGGCTTTTTCCCCTGGGGGTTCGGGCCCGGTTTTCCGGGGCGGCCCACGCCCGCCTTTTGGTGGAAAACTTGGCCGGTCACATCGGGCCCATCCATTCCTGGAAATCCATCCAGGCCCGGGTGGCCCCATCGGATTTTCTGGGCCTTTACCATCGACTGGGGGCGTTGATCTACGACGGCAAAGCCCGGGTTTCGGTCTTTCCCTGGGGGTGTGATACCTTGGAGTATAACGGCCATGTGGGTCTGCTTCTCCTGGCCCGTGACATCAAGGGCATTGCCCGGTTGGAATCGGCATTGGAGGATTGCGGCGTGGCCTGGAACAAGGGGGAATTGCCCCGGACTGAATAAAATTTTTTTAAGGATATTGTATGACAACGGGGGGCAGGTGGGACGGCCCGGCACATGGAAAATGTGCCGGGCCGTTTTTTTATTCCGGCATGAGGGTCAGTGTGGCCTCTTTGTTTTTTTGGATCTGGTCCGGGGTAAAGGAGATCTTTCTATAGATACCCTGGAGGTAGATTTGGGTCTGGTTATCGTAATAGGGGCTCATGAAGTTGCCCGCATTTCCCGTGGGGATGATGGACCAGGAATCCTCCGGATTTTTCAAGTCGATCAACCTGCGGGTGGAGGGCAGCGACGCCACCTTGTAGTCATGGTCTCCGATTTTAGAGGCCATTTTGTTCACGGCGGTGAATTCCGCGGCGCAGGGGAAGGGGCCAATGTTGAAGAGTTTATCCAAGGGCTTTTTCCGGCCCAGGGCATGGCCGTATTCCACGGTGTGCACCTGGCCCCATTCCCATGTGTCCCCCAGGCGGGATTCCATTTCCCCAACGGCATTCTTAAACCCGTCCCAGACCAGGGTCTCCCGATCCCGGGCGCCGGTGCCGTCCTTGCCCACCACCGGAATCCCCGGGGTTTTGAGCAGGCGTTTGAGGAAATCCCAATGATCGGGCAGGTTCAGGTAGGTCTTTAATTGATCCGTTCCCAGGTGGGATTCCAGGGTGGTTTTAAGGATGTGGTAATAGGTGAATTGGAAGACCGTGGCACCCACGGAATCTATTCCCATGAAGCCGTCCCAATCTTCCAGGGCCTGGAAAGCCCGGGCCTGTGCCGGGGTGAAATCGTTTCCATGGGGAGCCAGGAGGGCCACCATGCGTTTTCCCATGTCAAATCCCCCCCAGAGGCGGGTGTCGGTCTGGACCTTTTTCAGCTCCGCCATGGACCATTTTTCCTTTTGGGCAAGGAGCTCGTGGATCCGCGAGGCCCGGTCGGCCGAACGAAAATAGCCGGTGAGGTAGCCGGCGGGCTCAATGGGTTTCCGGGTGGGCTGGTTATTGGCCGTGACAATGAGGCCGTTGTCCGGGTTGACCCGCTGGGGATTTTTTTCAAAGGGAAGCAAGCCCAGCCAATCGTCCCTGCCGCTGCTGCCGTCGTGGATGGCCAGGCCGGAGACATGGCCGGGCCGGATGGGAACCCGCCCGGCGGCCCACCAGGCTGTGTTTCCCTGGGCATCGGCATAGGAGACGTTGAGGCCCGGGGCCGCCAGTTTGGAGACCGCTTCCCGGAAGGGGGCCAGTTCATTGGCCGTGGCCATGCCGAAGATCACATCGAGGATGGGATTGTCCGTGTTTAGATAGACCCAGGAAAGGGCCACGGGGCTTCCCTGGTAGTCGGGGATAAGATCCGAGACCACCGGACCGTGGGGGGTGATGCGGATGGTCAAGCTTTGGTCGGCCTCCCCCTTGACCTTGATCTGTTCTTCCAGGGTCCGGACCGGGGTCCATTGTCCCTTGTATTGAACCTGGCCGTCCGGATTAAAGGTTTCGGCATAGAGGTCCATGTCGTCGTTTTCAAACATGGTCAGTCCCCAGGCACGGTGGCGGTTGTGGGCCAGCATGGGAAAGGGGAGC